>JBHIAL010000013.1:0-12307 GCA_046758525.1 bacterium | reverse complement strand
GAAGCTCATCTCTGGTTATGGTTGAAAAGTAAGTAAAATCGAAGCGTAATCTATCTTCATCAACCAGAGAACCACTTTGTTTGACAGTTCTACCTAAAATTTCCCTCAAGATCGCCTGCAAAAGGTGAGTAGCTGTATGAGCACGAGAAATAGCCTTTCTTCTTTTCTTATCAACCTGGGCAACTACCTTCTCTCCCTTTTTAATCGTACCTTTTAACATCTTCACCCGGTGAAGAATCAGCTCTTCATCCATTTTCTGAGTATCCACTACCTCAGCTCGACTGTTAGAGGTAAATATCAGACCCTGGTCTCCTATCTGTCCACCCCCCTCCGGATAAAAAGGAGTGGATTTCAGGATAAGTTCTCCCTCCTCCCCTTGATTTAACTCCTTAGCTAAGCTCTTTTTTTTAATAATTCCTACCAGGGTCGTCTCCAATCTCAAGGCTTCGTATCCTTTAAACTCTACTCTTCCCATTTGTTCTTTTAGAGAAGTGAGGTGAGTTGACACGGTGAATTCCCTCATATCCTGTCTCTTTTTTCTAAAATCCTCTCTTCCCCATTTTTTCTGTTCAGCTAACAGAAGTTCAGTTGCCTTTTTGTCTATTGCCAATCCTTCCTCTAGAGCTATTTCCGCGGTTAGCTCTATAGGAAAACCGTAAGTATCATACAGCCGAAAGACATCTCGGGGAGGAATTAGTTTCTTTCCCTTTGTTTTTAAATTCCCGATTAGGGTATCTAGGATTCTCATTCCTCTGCTTAAAGTATCCCGAAAGTTCTCCTCCTCTGCCTTAATGACCGAAGCTATCTGATGTTGCATTTTTTTAAGATAAGGATAAGGCTCCTCCATTAGTTTGACCACCGTGGTCACTCCCTGATAAAGGAAAGGATCCTCCAGACCCAATCTTCTCCCAAGACGGTAAGCACGGCGAAGAATTCTCCTCACCACATATCCCTTCCCCACGTTGGAAGGTAGAATTTCCTCTCCCTGGAGGAAGGTTAAAGCGCGCAGATGATCACAGATTATTCTGATGCTCTTTTCATCATGTATCTTTTCAGGAAGAAGATTCCTCAACCAATCAAGAATGGAACTAAATAAATCAGTCTGATAATCGTCCTCTACTCCCTGGAGCACCGAGGCAGTTCTCTCTAATCCCATTCCGGTGTCGATGTTTTTTAAAGGCAGAGGAGAAAGCTTCCCGTCTTTGTCTCGATTAAACTGCATGAAAACAAGATTCCAGAGTTCGACCCATCTTGAGCAGCCACAGCCCGGCTCACAGCCTGTTCTTCCACAGCCAAAGCTTTGACCCCTATCAAAGAAAATCTCTGTGTCCGGTCCACAGGGCCCCACTTCAGCTAAAGACCAGAAGTTATCTTCTTCATCTTTTTTCAGGATCTTTGAGGGAAGAATGCCTATTCTTTTCCAGATCTCGTAAGTCTCCTCATCCTCTCTGAATATGGTAATCCACAGATTTTCTTTCTTCAAACCCAGTTCTTTAGTAACAAATTCCCACCCCCACTCACAGGCCTCCTCTTTGAAATAGTCACCCAGGGAGAAATTACCCAGCATCTCGAAAAGAGTATGATGGTGGGGAGTCTGACCCACTTTCTCCAGATCGCTGGTACGAAAACAAACTTGACAGGAGACAAGACGAGGGGCTGGAGGTCTCATTTCCCCCAAAAAAAATGGCTTAAAGGGAACCATTCCTGCAATAGTAAATAAAAGTGTGGGGTCATCGATCGATAAGGGCGCCGATGGCTGAATGAGATGGCCCCTCTCTTTAAAAAAATCGAGGAACCTTTTCCTGATCTCATTTCCTGTCATAAATTAATTCCCTTTAAGACGGTGATTAGTAGGCATGAAACACTTTGTTTTTTCACATTGTTTCTAAGGGATCCACATCTACAGTCATCTTAACTCCATGAATTCGAATAACCGAGCGATCTAGTTTTTTCTCTAAGATTTTGGTAATCTTTGACAGATCCTTATCTTTCAAGACTAAATGGTAGCGATATTTACCTTTGATCCTGCCAAATGGACAGGGAGAAGGACCCAAAATCCCAAGATTCTCCCCCCTTAGTCTTTGGCCTGTTGTTTCGGCTATCTCCTCTACCCTTCCCTTCACTCTCCCTTCGAAAAGGATTCTCACCCAGTGAAGATAAGGTGGATATCCCAGTTCTTCCCGTATCATTAGCTCTTTTCTATAAAAATTTTCTTCTTTATTCTTCAACGAAGCTATGGTATAATGAGTAGGGTTGTAAGTTTGGATGATGATTTTTGCATGGGGCGGCAAGAATCTTTTGATCTTCCAGAGAAGTTGAAAGACTTGTTCGCTGGCCCTAAAATCAGGCAAATTTAAGAGATGATCGGTTAGGATAATGCCTACCAGACTCATGGTTTTTAGAATCTCTTCCTTAATGATTAGTTGTGTCCCCACCAGTAAATTGACCTTTCCAGTCCTAAGTTGGGCTAACAGCCCCTGATACCATAAGGGAGAATTGGCGGTGTCAAGGTCGGCTCTTTTGATGTGGCCCCGAGGGAATACTTCTCTTGCCTCCATCTCCAATTGTTCCGTTCCCATTCCCATTCGGTGCAAATAGGATCCTCCGCAGCTCGGGCAAACTCGAGGGACTCTCTTTTGATAATTACAATAATGACAGATTAAGCTGTTTTTTAAATGGAAAGTAAGACCTATATTACAATTAGGACAGAGAAGCATCTCTCCACATTCAAGGCAGAGGATAAAATTGGCAAAACCGCGTCTATTTAAAAAAAGCAGGGAAGATTTTTTTTCTGCCAGGCATTTTTCAATTTCCCTTCGTAAAGCAAAGGAGAAGACTGTATTTTCTTCCTTTCGTAGGTCCACAATCTCAACTTGAGGAAAACAACTCTTATGCGAAGAGGTCTTAATTGGCCTATAAATCCCAACTTGTGCCCGATAGAAAGATTCCAAAGAGGGACTCTGACTAAACAAGACTACCGGAAACCCTTCTCTTTCTCCTCGCCGAATTGCTACTTCTCTCACGTGGTAGCGAGGAACCTCCATTTGTTTGTAAGCAGTGTTCTCTTCCTCTTCAATGGTAATTAAACCCAGTTTAGGTAAAGGAGCAAATACAGCGGACCGTGTTCCCATGGCTAAATCTATTTTTCCTTCCTCCATTTTTCTCCACTGGGAATATCTTTCTTTTGGAGAAAGTCTACTATGAATGACAGCTATCTCCTGTGGGTAACCAGGCTGGATTAAATTTTTTAAGAAAGGAATATAATTAATCTCAGGTACGATGAGGATGACCTGCTTTCCCTTTTGGAGAACCTGTTGCAAGAGAGGAAGATAAAAAGATTTTCTTCCCCCATCCCCTGCTGCCTTAAAAAGAAAGGCTCCTTTTCCTTCGAGGAAAGCAAAAGTCTTATGCGGTTGGTATTCTATAAACTTGAATTTTCCAAAACCTTTACCTCGGAAAAATCCTTTACCATTTCCCTCAGGTTTAGGAATTTTCGGGGCTTTCCCCAGAGGAAGTACGGAGTGAAGAGCCTGCCCTAAGGAACAGTAATAGTACTCACTTATCCATCTCCCTAACTTAAGAAGACTGTCCCTTAAAGGAGGAAGATCGTCTATTACCTTAAGGATCTCTCTTAGATTGGCTTTAGCCTCCTTTTCTTTAGTCTCTCCTACAACAAAACCGGTCAAGTTTCGTTTTGTAAAAGGAACAAGCACTCTTCCTCCTATTTTCACTCGAGCCTCAAGATCTGCTGGAACCCTATAAGAAAAGGATCGATTTAAAGGAAGATTTAGGACCACCTTGATATACTTCATTTTCTGCTCTTATAATTATTATAATGAAATTTTTAGATATTATCAAGAAATATCTCGGGACTTTTCAAATAAGAGATTTTATTGGGGCGGGAATGACTTTTCTCTAAGCCTTATATGAAGTTCCTTGAGCTGTTCCTCATCCACAGGGGAAGGAGCCTGGGTCATTAAAGAAACGGCTTTCTGAGTTTTAGGAAAAGGAATAACCTCCCTTATAGATTGAGCTCTGGCTAGTATCATCACCAGACGATCTAGCCCTAAGGCAATTCCTCCATGCGGAGGAGCCCCTAGAGAGAGAGCCTCAAGGAGAAAACCGAATCTTTCTCTTGCCTGAAGAGAATCTATTCCTAAGATCTCTAATATCCTTTCCTGGATTTTTCTTCGGTGGATTCTTATACTTCCTCCTCCAATTTCTTCACCGTTCAAGACAATATCGTAACTGCAAGCTTTGACTTTCTCTGGACTGACCTCCAGCAGTGGCAGGTCCTCCTCTTTAGGGGAGGTAAAGGGGTGATGGCGGGCAGCCAATTTTCCTTCTCTATCTTGTTCAAATAAAGGAAAATCTACGATCCATACTAATTGGTATGCATTCTCAGGTATCAGATTAACCCTTTTTCCTAGATAAAGACGAAGCTGAGCCAAAGACTCGGCCACCACTTCCTTTCTATCGGCTACAAAGAAGAGAGCATCTCCTTTTTCACCCTCCATATGCTCTATTATCCTTGAAAGAACAGCCTGGGGGAAGAATTTACTTAGAGGTGATTTTATCTTTTCAGGAGTAAGGAGGATCCAACTTAATCCCTCAGCTCCGTAAGATTCTATCCTCTGGGATAGATCCTCTAGTTCTTTACGAGAAAGACAAGATCCCCCGGGGAGTCTTAATCCTTTCACCTCTCCTCCTTGGGCCAAGCACCTATGAAAGACCTCAAACTTACTCTGGTTAGCCAAAGAAGAGATATCCTTTAACTCCAATCCAAATCGAGTGTCGGGTTTATCGGTGCCAAATCGATCCATAGCCTCTTCATAGCCAAGACGAGGAAAAGGAATCTTCAGGGAAATTCCCAGGGTTTTTTTAAATACATGGGCCAGCATTTCCTCGACCAGGTTATATATGTCGATTTCTTCAATGAATGAGGCCTCTATGTCTATCTGGGTATGTTCTGGCTGTCTATCCGCTCGTAAGTCTTCATCTCGAAAACACCTCACAATCTGAAAGTATCGATCGAAACCGGCCACCATCAAAAGTTGTTTGAATAACTGGGGAGACTGGGGAAGGGCGTAGAACTCGCCCGGATTTACCCGAGAGGGAACCAGATAATCTCTTGCTCCCTCAGGAGTACTGCGGGTCAAAAAGGGGGTCTCTATTTCCATAAATCCCTTTTCATCCAGGAAACTCCTTACCTGTTTAGTAACTTCATATCTCAGGCGAAGATTTCTTTGCATCACCAGCCTTCGTAGATCAAGATATCTATATTTTAGTCTGGTTTCCTCACTTGCCTCAATCTTATCTTGAATGGGAAAAGGAAGAGATTCAGATATATTTAGAATTTCCAGATTTTCTACTATCACTTCTATCTCTCCTGTCTCTAGCTCTGGGTTTACCGATTCAAGTGGGCGCATTCTCACTTTACCCTCTACTGCAATTACCCATCCTTCTCTCAAGCTGCTGGCCTGCAAATGACTTTCTTCATCTACCTTGGGATTGAAAACGACCTGAACAACTCCTGACTTATCACCTAGATCAACAAAAATTAATCCTCCGTGATCTCGCCTTTTTTTCACCCATCCAGCTAAAATAACTTTTTCACCCTCGTTTTTTTTGCTCAAATTTCCACAAAAATGGTCTCGCTTCAACTGCATATTAGCCGTCTCCGCTTAGTCTTTTGTCAAGATGCTTCACTTCGTCCCACCCTATTTTTTTCTGCTGACCTGACTCCATGTTTCGAAGAATGAACTTTCCTTCCTTTACCTCTTTTTCCCCTACAATCATTACCCACCTAGCTCCTCTTTTATCGGCCATCTTTAACTGAGAAGACAGGCTCTTTGGTGAGAGGTTAACCCTAGTTTTTATTTTCTGAGACCTAAGGATCCTAGCCAAACGGTACCCCGCCGTTAGCCCTTCCTCGTCCAGCGTAGCAATGTGAACCGCAGGAGAATATTGGGGATGGAGCTCCTTATGCTCTTTTTTTAAGGCGGCTAACAACCGGTCTACTCCTATGGCAAAACCTATGGCTGGAATAGAGGGGCCTTCTAATTCCTCTACCAGGTCGTCATACCTTCCCCCGGCACAAATAGTGGCCTGTGGTCCCAGTAGTGATGAGACGATCTCGAAAATAGTCCGGGTATAGTAGTCAATCCCCCTCACTAAATGGGGATCAACGCTGAACTTAATGCCCGCATCTTTTAAACCCGTCCTTACTTTTTTAAAATGGTTCTGACAATCTTCACATAGGTAGTTTCCAATCACGGGAGCTCTTTTTATTGTGAGTTGGCACTCCTTTTTCTTACAATCCAAAACCCGGAGGATATTATATTGATAACGTCTCCGACAATTAAAACAGAGGTCGGTTAGATTGAGTTTAAGATATTCCCTGAGTCGATTCTCATAGACTGGGCGGCATCTCTTGCATCCGATGGAATTGAGCTGGATATAAAAATTGGCTAATCCTATTTTTTTAAAGAATTCAGATCCCATCTCTATAACTTCTACGTCAAGCTGGGGACTTATTTCCCCTATTGCCTCCACTCCTATCTGGTGAAACTCACGCAGTCGAGCGGCCTGGGGCCTCTCATATCTAAACATAGGAGCCATATAGTAGACTTTCCAGTCGCCAGAGTGTCCATACAGTTTGTGCTGGAGATAAGCCCGGGCAACAGAGGCGGTGGCTTCCGGACGTAGGGATAGACTCCTTCCCTTTTTGTCCTTGAAGGTATACATCTGTTTGCCTGCATCGGTTTCTTTTCCTAAACTGCGAAGGAAAAGCTCAGTACGTTCAAAAGTAGGGATTCTTATTTCCTCATATCCGTACAAGGAAAAAAGGAAAGAAGCCTCTTTTTCGATCCATTGATATTGGAGGGTTTGCGGAGGAAGTAGATCCTCTACTCCTCTAGGGGAGTGAATCATTAACCTGTTCCTTTTGATACTTGTAGACTGCCTTCAGGTGCTGCTCGTAAGTCTGACTAAATTGGTGACTTCCATTGCCTTTGGCCACAAAATAGAGGTAGTCCACCTTAGCTGGATATAACACCGCATAAATGCTATCTTTTCCGGGACTACAGATAGGACCAGGCGGAAGCCCATGATGAAGGTAGGTATTATAAGAGGAGGGGGTTCTGAGTTCATTGAAAGTCAATCTCTCCCGGAAATTTCCCAAAGCGTACTTGACAGTGGGATCTGCTCGCAGCCTTAATCCCTTCCGGAGACGATTGTAAAAGACAGCAGCGATAATAGGTTTTTCTGAGCTCACACGAGCCTCCTTCTCCACTATCGAAGCCAGAGTAATTACCTCCTCCAACGACAAGCCATGGTTCTCTCTCCAATTCTTATAGAGTGGACCTACGACTTCTTCAAATCGGACCAGGAACTTTTTCACCACTTCTTGGGGATTCTCATTCCTGGTGAAGTAATAGGTATCGGGATAAAGGTAGCCCTCTAGACTCTCTTTAGGCAGTGGAAAAGTCCAATCTTCCTTGAAAATTTGGGGATTGTCTATTAACCTGAGAAAGACATCTTCTTTTACCACTCCGTTGGAGGTGAGAATTCTTGCCACTTCCCATTTGGGAAGCCCCTCGGGGATAGTGACTCGATAGATCTTGATTTCTCCCTTCCTTAACTGGTGTAAAACTTCAATGAGACTAGGGGAGGTTAACTCGTATTTACCTGCTTTGAGGTCTTTTTCCCAGTTAAAGATTTTGGAAAGAAGTATAAAAAGAGACGGGCTCTTTATAAGCTGGTGTTGAGATAAAATCCTGGCAATCCTTAAAGAATCTGCTCCTTGAGGAATCAAAATCTCTACAGATTCCTGGTTATAAGAGGGAAAGAAAATCAGGGAGATAAACCAGATTACCAAAAGAAGTACTCCTATCACGCATATATTCTTCCACCATAATTTCTTGAAATTCTGCATTTTTAAAGTTTTCATGGAACCAGGGCAATTCTCTTTTACCCTTGTTAGAGGAAAGAATTTAGAGGATTATCTTCCAAGTATTTCTGAGAATCTAGATAGTTCTGTAGAATCACAGTAGCAGCCAGTTTGTCCCTGACCTTTTTCCTCTTGGAGAAACTTACCTTTGCCTCCTTTAGGACTCTCTCTGCAGCTGCCGTGGATAGTCTCTCGTCAAATAAGATTATGGGAATATTTATCCTTGCCGATAAATCTCTGGCAAAGGAGCGTACCTTTTTTGCCTGCCACCCTTCCTCACCTTTCATATTCTTGGGTAAACCCACTACTATCTTTTTTACCTTATGTTGAGAGACAAGCTTTCTAATTTGATCTATGTCCTCATTGAGGGTTAATTTAGACCACTTCATCTGACCTATCCCTTGAGCTACGGTTTGAGAAAGATCGCTCACTGCTAACCCAATACGTTTATCTCCTAAATCTAGAGACAATACTCGCATCTTTTTTTATACTTTTCTTAGTGAGGTATTGTAAAGAATTCGATTACAATTTTCACAATATACTATTTCTTTGCCCCTTTTAACTCGTCCGATCAAAGAAGGAGGAACTTTTACGTTACAGCCCTCGCAAATACCGTCTTTGATGGGAACCACAGCTAGTCCATGTTTTAGCTGGCGGAGCCTCTCGTACTGCTCCAATAAAACGGGATTTAATCGAAGAACCAATTTCTCTCGCTCATCCTGGAATTTCTCTCCCTTAGAGGTAAGCTTTTTTAAATTGGAGATTAAAACTCTTTTCTCATGATCAAGCTCATTCTTTTCTGCTTCCGCTTTTACTTTAAAAGAAGGAAGAAATTGGGTTAATTCTTCCTCCTTTTCCATCAATTCCAACAGGAGATCCTCTATTTCCCTTTTCTCACTCTCTACCCGGCTGACCTCTTTCTCTAAGGCTGTAAATTCATCCTGTGATTTAACCTTGTATTTCTCCTCCTCATGCTTGGCCAATCTCAGATCGACTTCATCCATCCTTCTTTCTTCTCCTCTCCTCTTTTTCTTTATTTCCTTCAATTCCTCCTGTTTGCTTAATAAATCCTTTTCCAGTTCACTGATTTGGATCTCTAGACGTCGAATCTGATGAGACAGTTTCTTTTTTCCTTGCTCATTCTTAGCTATCTCTGAGTCCAGCTCTTGAAGCTTAATAGGTAAAAAAAGCCCTTCTTCCACCTCCCCCCCCTTAACATACCAGCGGTCAAGAAATATCTCGGGACTTTTCCCCTTCGTCGCTGTATATCAGCTAAGATATTTCAGTCGTTAGTATTTAGTCGTTAGTGGTTAAATACTAAATACTATTCACTAACGACTATGAATCCCATGTAATTTTTCCTTGCATCTTTTTTACTGATTTCTGATCCCTGAGCACTGAATTTGGTGCGGGGTGATGGGTTCGAACCAACGACCTCTTGCTTGTAAGGCAAGCGCTCTCCCTCTGAGCTAACCCCGCGTGCCCCCAGGGGGAGTCGAACCCCCATCGCTGGGATGAAAACCCAGTGTCCTATCCGTTAGACTATGGGGACCGAGTGAGCCGTGCAGGAGTCGAACCTGCGACCCTCGGCTTAAAAGGCCGATGCTCTACCAACTGAGCTAACGGCTCTGTCACTTGAAAGTCTTTATTTATAAGGATTTCAGGTAAGGACAATTTTTCGGTTTTCTCTTTTTTTCTGACTCTTGGTCTTTAGTATTGTAATGATTTTTCTCCTGAAGTCAACATCGGGCCACTTGAGGTTTAGAATCTCTCCCTTCTCCTCATCTCTTCTCCAGGATCTTTTATTGGGTTTTGAGTAGTTGTCCAGAAAGAGCTTTCCCATTTCTTCAAACTTAATCTTCTGATGTTTCTGGATATCGAGAAATTTCCCTTCGGCAATTTGCACTCTTCTTTTCTGAAGAATTATAAGGGCTTGCCTCTTACTCGGTCCTACCTTTTCTCTCTTACGCCTACCGTTTACATAGTAGTCTTGTCTCTTTTGGACTTTTAGTCAATCTCTATCCTTCTTCTCTTCCTGGATTTCCTTTGCAGCCAGACCTCGATCTGCCGCTGGTTGAAGCGGATGGAACCACCTATTTTTAAGTGAGGAATGCTGTCCTCGTGGACTAGGCGGTAGATTGTCTTGGGGGAGATTTTGAGGATTTTGCTTAGTTCTTGAATGGTTAAGAGTTCCTCCATTTTCTCCTCTTTATCAGCCTCGTTAGCCTCTTATGTCTAGCAACGTATCTCTGTTATTTTTTTAGCCTTTCTGCTTTCTTACCGCTTCTGATCGCACTTTCTCAATTCGTCTCTTTATCTCCTCTAACGTTAGACCCTCCTCTTTCCCTTCTTTAATTATCCGTAGTTGGGTAATAGCGAATTTGGGATAATAAGACTTGACCCCAGTATCTCGGCCAAAGCTGGTCCTCTGGGGTCGGTCTAGTACTCCTTGTTTCATATAAAATTGGAGCGTCGTTGTAATATTTTTACTTCCGGGAAGAAGATTCTCCTTTTTGATTATTTTTATAATCTCATCCCGGCTGATCATAAAATCTGGTACCATTATCTTCTCCTTTTCTCTTTTACTCCACTATGTATATTATAGCAAATTATTAGTAAGTGTCAAGACCCTCAAATTTGTTTTCTCTTTATCGCATTACAGACAAAGATGGTAAAAAAATAATAAATGCCGATCCCCCACTACTTTATTTTCTCCATAATTAAGTTAAGTTGCTTCTTGGATGATCGAGTTAAAGATATATATCTCTTTCTGATTTTCTCTCGTTTCCTTACGGAGTCTATAAATGGTTTCTTAACCGGCGATTTCTTCCTCCATTCATTTATCAGCGGCTTTAGCATCTTTTTTATAAGCTTCTCCGGATATTCTATTCGCCCCTTTTTAAACAAGGGTTTAAGCTGCTTCAATATTTCTTCTACTGGCAATAGCTCTTTCCTTCTTGCTTGTAAATGCAATGCTTCGTTCTTGTTGATGTATGAACGAATTTTGAACGAAATAGCATCTTTATAACCGTTCTCTTTTTCTCTCAATAAAGCCATACGAGAATAAACATCTGCAAGATCCATCCCGAGAATTAAAAGACCCCCTCCTTGGGATGCTTTCAAAATCTCCATCTGAATAGCCGGTAGCTTCTCGCTCATAATTGCTCTCCTTGTTTTCTCTGTAACCTTTTAATTCGTCTATCAAGCCATAACTGGTCACGGTCCCCCACAAAATGTGAGTGAACGACCCCACACCTTGCTGTGGGGTCGTTCACTAAACTCTCTTTGATTCTTTGCTCTTTTATTCTCAATAATCTTAACTATTTTTTCTATCCTAACTTTGGGAATATTCAACATAGTTTTCTGTAACAGTCCTTTCTCCCTCCTTCACTTATTTTTTAAATACTCCCTCGGGACCTCCCGCAATATTCTAAAAACATTGTTCACTTAGAAAATTTTTGTCCTTAGAAATTTATCGCAGAGCTACATCGGAGTTTGATGTTGAGATCTACGACCTAAGAGCTAAAATACTTAAGATCGCCAGACAGATTTCGTATTTGGTTAGAAAGTGTAAGAAATGGCTGAGAAACTTTAATTGGGATGAATTAGGCAATCATTGCTCTTTAGGTCTAAAGTAAGAAAAATAGAGGGTGTACTATTTCACCAGTTTTAATCGTCGCATGTCGCTTTCTGTCCACCCTATATCTTGAAGCAATGCCTTTAATAGTTTGGGTCCATAGGTCTTTTTGGGATGATAATGGATTGAGACACGCCTTCCATCGGGATGCCGCCATACTTGCTGAGCACCTATCTTCTCATCAGGATTCCATCCATCTTTTTTCAGGGCAGAAATTAAATTATCAGCGGATTTATTCTTGAGCTGGCTCCAAACATAAGGAGGGAATTTCATGAAAGTGCTAATACTAGATCTTCGGTATGACGCTTAACATAATTTTTAACGAGAGGTACTTTTTCCCCAATACCTTTGTGTACCATAACGCCTATCGGAATTGGATCACTATGCTTAATTAACGATTTGAGATAGGCGATCACTGCATCTTTGGCATTTTTCAAAGCCTCTTCTTTTGTGTCTCCGCAGGTATGTAAGCCTTTAAGGGCAGGGCAATAAGCGTGAAATCCAGTTTCGTCAGGCTCGATAATTACTTGAACTTTAAATTCGATGGGTAAGCTCATAACAGGCATCTGGTGCCTCCTTATCTCATTTTTATAATCTCAATTATTGAAATTATGATTACTGAAACTAACTAAAACTATTATTAGCACATTAAATATTTTTGTCAATGCGGTCCATCACTCTTTCTTTCTACCATGGGTATAACCGGCAAGTTTTACATT
>JBHIAL010000012.1:0-14288 GCA_046758525.1 bacterium | reverse complement strand
CTCTCATCTCACCTTCTCTGTTCGCATTAGGGTTTAAGAGTAACTCTATCTTAGGGAAAAAGAAGAGGCTGTCAAGAATAGCCCTATTTTGAGGGATGTTTTTAAAAAATGGGGTCAGCGCCCTATTCTTTCGGATAATTGGCCTTTGTCGCAGCAGCCATCAAACTGCGGATATATGCCTTTGCCCAGAGGAAGGCCACCGCCGCTCCAACGGTGTTGCCCACCGCTATGCCAAACCAGACTCCCGGAAGACTCCTGTCGAGGATGAAAGCGAACACCACCGAGAATAGGGGCGTCAATACCAGGGTGCGGATAATTGTTGCTATGAGGGCGTTCATTCCCTTGCCCGTACCTTGGAACACCGCAGAAGACAATATTCCAAAGGCTGCCGCCGGATAGAACAGGCACATTATCCTCAAGAAAACTACCAGATCATCGGCGATCCGAGCCGCAGCCTCGGCCTGGGTGAACATGGCCGTGATCGGGAGAGAAAGTAAGAAGGTAGCAATCGCGACTAAGACCTCAATGGCAATGCCCATCTTCAAGGCGTACATAAAGGCCGCGTTAAGCTTCTTGAAAGCATGTTGGCCGAAGGTAGCGCCGGTAACCGATACCACGGCAGTGGCCATTCCAAGAAGGGGCAATATGGCAATGGTGGCCACTCTCCATCCGGTGGTGTAAACTGCCACCCCGTCGGTGCCGCCGACACGCACGAGAATGAGATTTATGATCAACATGGTAAATGACATGGAGAGCTGCTGGGCCGAGGAGGGCAAACCGACCCTGAAGATGTCCGTCACGATTTCTCGCTTAAACCGAAACCCACGGAAGCTGAATGAGATGTAGGTGTCCTTCTTGAGAAAGAGCCAATTGAAGAGGATCACGGATGTGACGAGTAACGATACCATGGTAGCCCAAGCGGCCCCGGCCACGCCAAGCCTGAGCGTATAAATGAAGATAGGGTCCAGTACCATGTTCATGCCGGAACCCAATGTCATAGCGAACATAGCTCTCCTGGCATCTCCTTCACTGCGGAGTATGGTAGCTGCAATGTTGACGAAGAATACAATTGTGGTACCGGCGAACATTATCTTGGCATAGGATACCGCCATGCCAACCGTTCTTCCGGCGCCCAACCGAAGGAAGACGTTCTCAGCGAAGATGAACAGCGGAATCGTGAAAACCACTGCCACCAGGAGCATTATCATGATTGTATGGGCCGCAACGGCGTCTGCGCCCCTCTTATCTCTGGCCCCGATCCTGCGGGATATGGCAGATCCACCCCCAAGTCCGAGCCCCGTGGCTATGGCCATGGCCATGAAGAAAAAGGGGAAAAAGAACCCCACTGCCGACAAGGCATCAGCACCCAGGCCCGAGACCCAAATAGCATCGACAAGATTGTATATTGTGTGCACCGACATTGCTGCGATCATAGGCAAGGCGAGCTTAATGATGGCTTTTTTGGGCTCACCTAAAAGAGTCTTGACGCCCTCAGTCTCGATTTTGGGAGTGGGCATATCTGACCGCGACTGTCCAGGGGATTCTTCAGTCATGAGAATTTCCTTCGTTGTTTATTGAACTGGCTAAAAACAAGTTATGAGCACTTACTTCCCAATTAATTCCGGTGGTACCAGTCTCTGTTTCTCCTGTGCGTAGATTGTTACATCATATACCACAATAGTTGGATGTGCAACTATTGTTTCTGAGGAACCGAAATCAGCCTTGGCCGCAAAATCGTTCAGATGATTCTTCTGAGGTGCTGTTCTAGGCCGCCGCTTACCCCGAAGCACAGGGGCAAGCGGTCGGCTCCCATAACTTTTCAGGCTCTTCAGGCAAAGAGTGGACGCTAGGATAGGTATGAGGCGCGGTGTCCGAGTTCGGACACTCCTCTTTAGGTCTGGAGGTAGCTTAATTCAGTCTGAGAATTGAAGGAGAGAAGCTTGACTGATAATTTAGTTTCGTTAAACTTAATGCTGGAGCAGAGGCCTCTTAGAGAATAACAGGCATCTGCGGATGAAAGCCTACAGCGCATCTTGCCTTTTAAAGTCGGTTAGTTGTTCCGCCTTGAGGCTCTGGTTTTTTTAACTGTAATCTTGTTTACGAAAGGATGCTATGGGGGAACTTTTGAGTGGGTGGTAGTTCGGATATAACCGGTTAAGCGCGATCTCTCAGGAGTGAAAGATGAAATTATTTACCAAAGTTATGTGGGTAGTGGTTTTAACTTGGGTTATCACTTCCCCGTTATGGGCAAAAGGAAATGTAAAGGAGGCGGTGATAAAAATATACACTGTGTATAATAGACATGATTACTATGAACCATGGCAAATGTGGGGTCAGCAAAGGCGTAGCGGTTCTGGAGGTATTATAAGTGGAAAAAGGATTTTAACAAATGCTCATGTGGTAGCCGACCAGACATTTATTCAAGTAAGACGAGCAGGAGAGGCAAAGAAATACACCGCAGAAGTAGAAATAGTGGCTCACGAATCTGACCTTGCTATTCTGAGAGTTAATGATGATTCATTCTTTTCTGGTGTCGAGCCCCTCGAAATTGGAGCCCTAGCAGAAGTCAGAGATAGAGTTGCCGTTTATGGTTTTCCCGAAGGTGGCGATGAGTTAGCCATTACCGAAGGAGTGGTTTCCAGAGTCGAGCACTATCGATATACTCACAGCAATGCCTATTTACTAACTTGCCAGATTGATGCTGCCATTAATCCAGGCAGCAGTGGCGGGCCGGTAATGAAGGATGATAAACTAGTGGGAGTAGCATTTCAGGCCGGGCGAGGGGAAAATATTGGTTATATGGTTCCAGTTCCGATCATTAATCATTTCCTGGAAGATATAAAAGATGGTAGATATGAGGGAATCCCGGGTCTGGGAATATCCTGGCAAGAAATGGAGAATCCCGACATTAGACTTAAGTTTAATATGGCCGCAGAACAGACCGGCATTTTGGTAAATAAAATTTATCCTGATTCTCCCGCAAGAGGAATATTGAAACCAGGAGACGTAATCCTTTCAATTGATGGCAGAAATGTTGAGAATGATGGGACAATCGAGTTTAGAGAAGACCAGAGGACATTTTTTGGATACTTGGTGCAAAAGAAATATATCAATGATACAGTTAAATTTGAAATTCTGAGAGAGAATAAAATTACGGATATCGAGATTAAGCTATCCACACCTATGAATTTTTGGCGATTAGTGCCACATGAGCAGTATGATGTGGTTCCGAGATATTATATTTTAGGCGGGCTGGTATTTGAACCACTAACGCTAAATTTTTTAAAAGAATGGGGCAAAAACTGGTATGATGATGCTCCGAGGAATCTGGTAAACTACTATCACTGGGGAGAACCAGCAGATGACCGAAGAGAGGTAGTTGTGCTGGTTAAAGTCCTTGCTGATGAAATCAATGTAGGTTATCATGACTTAAGATATAATGTAATTTCTTATGTTAATGGCAAAAAAATCTCTACCATAAAAGATTTAATAAGTGCCTTTGAAGAACAGGAAGGGAAATACCATATCGTTGTGGATGAAGGGAACTATCAAATAGTTTTGGACAAAAGTAAAGTTGATAAGTACAGTCAGAGAATTCTGGAAAAGTATAAAATTAATTCTGATAGGTCAAAAGATTTAAAGGGCTGGTAGATGAATTAACTCACGTAAAATCTGACCAAAATTTGGTAGCATACTCCTTGAGGTAATAGAAAACCGGGGAGGAAGGCCAGTGGGTGAGGTAAGTATTTCATCTCCCCCGTTTCCCTTACGAACTTTCACGGCAGCTCCATTCCTCCTCTTCATCCAGTATCCCTATTCTCTGTTTGCCGCTCCTTGAGTTTGCTAGAAGTGTGCCAGGGCAAAAATTACAAACTTCTTTAGGCTCAGTTCCTTTTATAAAAATCTCTTTGATCTTCCCACAACAGGAAGAGCCGACTAACATTCCGGATTGAGGACAAACATAAACTTCCACTAATCCCTCAGGAGTAGTAAAACCAAAATTGCTTCTCTTTTCTCTTTTTTCTAAAAGAAGCATAATATCTCTAAAGAGCGGACCTGCTCCCGAAACTCCAGAAACACTGCGCATGGGAGAGCCATCAAAGTTACCGACCCATACCCCTACGGTATAGTGAGGAGTATAACCCATGGCCCAGTTATCTCTGAAATTTCCGGAAGTTCCCGTTTTTACGGCAGAGGGAAAAGGTAAGCTCAAAACCGATCCTTCTCCAAAAGCAGGAATTCGGGCATCTCTATCTGCGAGAATATGAGTGATAATGTAAGAAACCTGAGGAGAGAAAACCCGAACCGAAGAACCTTCCGGGAAAGACTTTGCTTTCCCCTGGATATCTTTTATCTCTAAAAATATTTTTTCCTTTTTAAATACTCCTGATCTCGCTAGGGTTGAATAGGCTCGGGTCAGCTCCAGCAAGGTAACTTCTCCACCTCCTAGGGTAAGACCAAGACCATAGTAATCAACTCCTCTATCAAGACTCTCAAAGCCCAGCTTCTTGAGTCGATGAAGCAAAGATTCCATCCCTATTCTTTCTAAAACTTTTACTGCCGAAACATTATAAGAACAGGCTAAAGCCTCTCTTAGCCGAATGGGTCCATGAAACTTTCCGTCGTAATTTCGGGGAACATAGTCCATCCCCTTAGTTCGAATACGAATCTCCGTATCGAGGATGAGGGTAGCGGGGGTCATTCCTTGCTCTAAGGCAAGAGCGTAGGTAAAAGGTTTTAAAGCCGAACCTGGTTGCCTTAAGGAGACAGCTCCGCTCACCTGTCCACTATGATCAGAATCAAAAAAGTTAGCCGATCCTACCAGGGAAAGAATTTCGCCCCTCTTATTATCCATAATAAGAACTGCCGCGTTGCTAACTTCCCATTTTTTTAAAGATTGGACATAGTTTTTCACCAGAACTTCCACATCTTTTTGGAGTTGAAAGTCCAGAGTGGTACGGATGGATGAGATACTTTGTCTCTCTCGTGGTGAGATTCTTGACAGAACCAAATCAGAAAAGTGAGGAGCCCGGAAAGATCTCTCGGGAGGAACGAGATTAAGAGGCTCTATTAAAGCTCTTCGATACTCTTCTCGGGTAATCATTCCCTTATTTAACATTCTTCGAAGAACTTCTCGTTGCCGTTTTTTGGCCCGATACTCATGGCGGTAAGGATTGTAAAGAGAAGGACCCCGGGGAAGTCCGGCTAAAAAAGCTGCCTCAGCTAAAGAAAGATGAGCGGGAGGTTTATCAAAGTAAAACCAGGAAGCTGCATTAATTCCGAAAGTTTGATTACCGTAAGGAATACGATTAAGATATTGAGTAATGATTTCATCTTTGGACCTTGAAATTTCGAGCCTCAAGGCATACCAGATTTCTACCATCTTCCAGAACCAGTTTCTCGGAAAACGATAGATATTTTTTACCACCTGCTGGGTGAGAGTGGAACCACCAGAGATAGCTTTTCTTGCTCGGATATTCTGAATGACGGCTCTGGTAATAGCTCGGATGTCAATACCGGGGTGTTCATAGAAACGGCTGTCTTCCGCGGCCAAGGTGGCAAGAATGACATTTTGGGAAATATTTGGGAGAAAAACCCATCGACTTCTTCCCTCTTCGTCAGAGAGAACCTCTCTCAAAAGATTCCCATCACGATCGAGAATTCTCAAAGAGATTACCGAGGCCGGCTCGAGTGTGGTTCGAGGGAAAGGAATAAATAGAGATACCCCCAATGACACCAGGACCAGTCCCAAAGAAACGCTAAAAATCCTCATTTTTATTTAATCACGATCTCCTTTTCCATACTTCTTCCAAAAACCTCCGGGGTATACATCTCTTCTGCTTCGGTGCCAGGAAGACCATAGGTCCCTGGGGTTGTTGCTCTTACTAAATAGGTATGGGTATGAATTCCTGGCCGAAGGTAATCAGCAAAAAGAAGAACCTTCTCGTTGTACATCTCCATATGCCTGAATCCTTGCCACCAGGATTGGGTTTTTTTCTCTTGTATCTGTCTGGCTACTTCTCTGCTTTCCGTTTCAAAAGAAAGATTCACCGGCGCAAAACCTGCCGGCAGGGGGTCGTCCACTACTACAAAGTGTCGTGCTTGAGAAATAACTACCTTTAAATTAACTACCACTAAATCTCCTAGTGGGAAAGAATCTTCGATCCTTTTTCCCTCAAGGGTCTCGAAACTCTTAAAAACCGCGATTCCCTCATCCCGAGGTTCTAGGGCCCCGGTTGGGGCATAGTTCATTCTTACCTCATAATACATGCGACCCTCTCCATCTTTGTAAATCTCTAAGGGTAGCTTTTCCCCTTTTTCTAAAGAGGCTATAGCTACTGTTTTCTGGCTAAGCTTCTGGATTCTCTTTCGGAAAAAGTGTTCGAGAATATTTTTTCCCGCCAGCCGGACCTTTACCCGAAACTCAGGTTCTTTCTCTTCGTAACGGTGAAAATAATCAGCTAAAGCGTAGAAAAGATAAGCATTATCTTGAGTAGATAGCCAGCGATTTTGCTGCTCCTTTATTAGCCACCGAACAATCTGAGGAGTAACAGGGGGCTCTTTTTCTATCTCTATAAGAGTCTGCAGGATCATAGCGGTAGTGCGAAGTCTGCTGTCAAAAACCCAAGGTATTTTCTCTTCTCCCTCAAAATAAGCACTGGTAGGAGAGACCTTTATCTTATTCATTAAATCCCTTACTATATTTTCCTCCATTTTTCTATTTCCCTGTCCCAGATGGATAGCTTTAACTAGAAAGGTGCGGGCAAAGAGGGGTATTTCATCTCTTTTTCGGTATAAACGTTCGATGTAAGCGGGTTCAGGTTTTCCTAAAAGAGAGAGAACATAGAGAGCAAAAGCTTCCGAGCTTCTCCAGGATCCTGAGTTATAAGGATATTTCTGTTTCTCGAGCTTTCCATGGAGAAGTTCCTTGAGATAGCCGGCTCCTTTCTCCAAAATAGGTGAAGGAACTTCATAGCCTGCTTCCTCGGCTTTCTTTAAGATAAAGAGAGTATAGGAGGTAAGGTAAGGAGAATCATAGGATGAATCCTGCCAAAAGGAAAATCCTCCGTTAGGCCTCTGATAAAGAGAAACTTCCTTTAGAGTCTGTTTAACTATTCTCTCGGGACTTTTCCCTTCGGGAAGCGAAAAATCAAAAGTTTCTGGCATATCCTTAAGAAGAATGAGAGGAAATATCCGAGAAAGGCGTTGTTCCAAACACTGGTAGGGATAGTTCAACAGGGAAGCAAAAGGATTCTTTAAAGAGAATAGAATAGTTGGGGAAATAGCTACCTTTACTTCTCCAATATCGGGATAACTATCTTCAGGAATCAGAATCTCTTCATACGCATCTTTTAAGCTACTTCCAAAGAGAGCCACACTTTCGGTTTGTCGGGGAAGATTCACCGGAATAGTAACGGCAAGGCCATCGCTATATTCTCCCATTATAGCTTTAAAGAAGAATTTTGCCTCTCCTATTTTGTGAGCTTCAAATGAAAACCTGACCTCCCTACTTTCTCCGGGTCTTAAGAAGACTGTTTTAACCTTTTTCCCCTTAAGGGTGATTCCTTCTGTTTCTCCTAAAAGTTGAACCTCTCCTTCCTCTCCGGTATAGTTATATACTACTACTCCAGCTTCAAAGGAATCTCCTCTCCGGGCAAATCCCGGTAAAGCACTCTTTAAGAGCAGGGGTTTTTTCACCACTAGTTTTTCCTCTCCTGAGCCAAAAAATGAGTCTTTGGTGAGAGCCGTCACCATTACCTTAAAAGTGGTAAGATTATCGGGAAGTTCAAAACTTACCTCCCCCCATCCTTGGGGTCCAATTTCCACCGAGGGATTCCAGTAAGCAGTAGGAATAAGCCTTTCTCTCATGGCTATCCCGGCAAACTTCTCCATTCCCCCATCGCCTCCGGGATTCCTTCCTTTAGTCCCCACGTCTGTTTCTTCAATTACATAAGAGCGCGTCTCCGAAGTTTTAACTGACAGTGGTCGATGGCGATAGAAAGTGGTAAAAGCATCAGGAGTCTTATAGCCGATGAGATTGAGCACCCCCAGATCGACCACGGCTACGGAAATTTCAGATGATACGGCCTCCCCAGCGGAGTTTCTTACCTTAATGGCTATCCTCACTTTATCTTGAGGAGAATATTCGGCCTTATCGGGAATAACCTCTACCTGGAGCCGCTTCTCCGTGGGGTCCACAGAAAGGTCAATATAGCCTATTTTGAAGGAAGGTTTTTTAAAATCTTCTTTTCCTGGAGTGCCTTCTTGGGACAGCCTCCCCTTGAGAAGAATAACTGAAACAAAGACATTGGGGATATAGTCACGGGTAATAGGAATCTCAAGAGTGTCTGCCGTTCCTTTTATCTCTTCCACCCAACTTTCTAGAATACCCTCTCTCTCAAGAGTTATTAAGGCTTTGGCCTTTTCATAGGGTGATTTAACTAAGATTTTAGCTCTATCCCCGGGATGATAATTGTTAGCATCAGCTACTAATTCAATCCGATCATCTTTTCTTTTTTCCCAGAAACCATATCCTTTCCCACTTGCATAGAAATAGCTCCCGGTGAGGATTTTGTTTCCCCGGGAATCTTCCCCTCTCGCTTCCAGAAGATAGAGTCCAGCACTTTCAGGAGAAAAGGAGAAAGATAGCGGTTTGGCTCCCGAAATCATTTGGTAAGTAGCTTTTTCCTTGTCCTCTTTTTTACTAATCCACCTCCAGCGCCCTCCTGGTCTAGCTTCTCTTTTAGAATACCACTCCCGTTTTAACACCCGAAGCTGGAGCTTCTTTCCCGGAATAACCTCTCCCTGGGGGTTTACCGCGATAACTTTGATCTTAACTTCCCTCCCTTCTTTAGTAAAAGTAGTGGAAGGTTTTATTCCTATATAGTCCCCTCCCCGATGAACGACTACCGTAGTGCGAGAGGCGATACTCTGACGAGTGAGGTCGGTGACCACTGCTTCCAGACGCAGATTAGCCGAACCTTTGAAACCAACTTCTTTAAGATTTTTTTCCAGATAAAATCTTCCGGAAGAATCCAGTTTTCCCTCGCCAGAATCTATGAGCTGACTTTTATCATCCTCTTCCCACCATCCGGGACCGAAGAAATATCCTTTGTAACCCCGAGGGGAAAAACGGGTGGGATTTAACCTCAGTTTCCAGGAAACTTTCTCCCCGCTCATGGCTGCACCAAAGAGATAGCTTCCCTCAATAGTTACCTGGCAGGAATCTTTAAAGACATAGCTCTCTTTATCGGTGCGGACACTTACCTCGAAATTGGCCGGGCGAAAATCTTCTACCCGAAAAGCTCCGTCAAAATTAGTTTCAGGGTGCTTGTTCCGCTCTTCTTCATTCTCAAAAGGAGAGACCTGAATTCGGTAATACCCCGAAGGGGCATCCTTAGCTAACGTAAAGGAAAGGAAGAAAGAACCATAAGAAGAAAGGGTGACTTTCTTTTTGAGAATTTCTTCATCCCGAGAATTGCGTATGAAAATCCAGGCCTCTTTCGTCTCAGGAATTTCCCACTTTCCGCTTCTTTTCTCCCTCACTATTGCCTTTAAATGAACTTCTTCTCCTGGTCGATAAAGACCTCTCTCGGTAAAAAGATAACCACTGAGCTTCTGGGGCAGGGGTTGCCAGTCATAGGAAATACCAAACTGATAAGGGAAAATACCGGTTCCCCAATCAGAATTAATAAACACAGTATCCTCTCCTCTCCTAACAAACGCCCACTGGCGGGGTTTTTCTCCTTCTCTTTTAGCTTTTATCCCCAGAGCCTTCCATCCTGGTGTACGTACTAACCCCTTAGAATCAGTCCTCCCTCTCCAGAAAACCTTGTTAAAATCATCCCTTATTTCTACCAGGGCTCCTTTTAGGGGAGCGGCAGTCTTAAGCTCTGTCAGCCAGATAAGATTATTTTCAGAAGAGAATTTAGCCGTAATTCCGATTTCCGTAACTTGAATAAAAACTCTTCTATATCTTTCATATTTTTCTACCTCAGGAATAAAAAGTTCTGCAAAAATGGCGCCGTATTTCTTTTGGCCCAAGATATCCTTAATTTTTATAAAATCTACTACCTCCTGATTCCGAGATTTTTTTGTTGTCCATTCTCTACTTGTGCCAAGGAAATTTTCTATATCTTTAATGGGCTCACCCTGCCGGAAAATTCCTTCTTGGGAAAGGAGGGGAATAACCTTATCTACTTCGAGGGAGTTGGCTCGAAGTCTTACTTTCCCTATGTTCATAAAAGTAACCGGATACAAAAGACTTCCATAAGCTTCAAGAACTGCCCACCTGCCAGACACAGAAACCCAGGGAGAATAAGGACCAGTGGTAAAAGTAAAGTTTGCCTTTTCATCAAGAGGATTTCCAAATCTATCCTTAAGATTAGGAGAAAGAGTAACCGTATAAAGGGTGTCAGGCTGAAGATTGAGCCATAAGTGAATGCGAGAGGAAGAATAATCCCATTTATAATAATATTCAGGTATTTCTACCTCAGGTTGAAAAGAGATATTGGTAGCTATTTCCCGGTAAGAGACAGGATTGCTAAAATTAAGGGCTATAGATTCTCCGGGACTACTGAGATGAGGCTTTTCTATGTTTAAGAATCTAAAAAGTCCATAAGTTGAAAAACTAAATTTATAATTTTTGGACATCCCTAAGGGACCTTCTATTCCTGGAAGTCCTTTAAGGACTTTTACCTGGTAAAAATAACCGGGTTTAAATTTTTCTTCGGGCTTTAAAAGAAGAATTTCTCCTTCCTTAGCTCGAAGACCTTGCTCATTTATCTCCTCCTGAGTTAAGTGTCTCACATCAAAGGGAAGAAAGGTTTTTCTTCCTTCAGGACCTCTTCCGGTAAGTTCCAAAAAGTCGCGTGCTTCTTCGAGAGGCATCTTCTGATTAAACTGAAGGATTATTACTTCATTCAAATTAATCCATTGATTTTTGTCTCGAGGCCAGTGGTAAATGAGCTTTGGTCGGGGAGTCTCTAATGACCAGGAAAAATCCTGTTTTAAAATTTGTCCGGAAATTGAGGAAATACCCCGGGGTACAGTAACCGTAAAATTAGTTCCATAAGGCAACCTGCCTTTTTGGGGAAGAAAAACTAAAGTGCGTGTTCCCATCCAGCGATACTTTCCAGAAACCTTGGGTCTGATGAGTAGAGGGCCGGTTCCTCCTCCTTGGGGAAGTTTTTGGAGGGAAACCATAGGTTGGTTAAAACTAACAATAATAGCGGAGGTTTCTCCAATACTCTCCGGAGCCCCTCGAGGTGCAACCGAAAGAATCTTAACTTCCTCCGCAAAAACAGAAGAAAGTCCCCATTTTGCAAGAATAAGAAAAGTTAACATTCCTACCAGGCCTGCTATCTTTTGTTTTCTTTTAAACACCTCTTATCCTCCCTTCTACCCCGATTTTTTCTTCTCTTAACTCCCTCTATGTTTTTAAGAATCCATCCTAAACAATCTCAAACTTTACTACTTTTGGCCCATTCTCGGTTCAGATATACTTTTGGTGCGTCGGCATATCCGATGTACTTGGGATATACACCCTTTGCCCGCAAAGTCGTTCAATCAAAATTATGACTTGGCTTCGATCAGCAAAGGTACCTCTTGCATCTGTAAGGGTTGCCCTATCTTGATCAGACGAGCTGCTTTCATGAGGTTCTTCCTTCTAAGTTTGAGAATTCACCTTCAGCTTCTTCAATCTCTCGTTACGACGAACTTTTGCTTGTTCATATCTTTTTCTCTCTTCTTTGGTTTGAAGAATGAGCTGAGGAACAGCGGTAGGTTTTCCTTTTTCGTTAAGAGCTACCATAGTTAAAAAAGCGGTGGCTACAGGAAGAACTTCGCCTGTCATTACCTTTTCTGTATCCACATGAACCTCAATCTCCATACTGGTTTTTCCCACAAGGGTGAGCTCTGCTCTCAGGGAGACCACATCACCAATGTGAACCGGATTTTCAAAATTTAATGAGTCTATGGAAGCGGTGACTACGTTACGGCGAGCATGACGAGAAGCAGCTACATAGGCCACTTCATCTACAAGTTTCATTATGATGCCTCCATGAACATTACCATAATGACTGGTGTGGTGGGGCATCATAACCTGAGAAAGAGTAGTGATTGACTCTGTTGCTTTCTTTCGTATGTCCATTTAGCATACCTCTTTAATTTTCTTATGGTCTTTAAATCGAAAAATATCGACAAGTGAGCTGTCATTCACAGAATTACTTTGATTTGGTAGTTTGGGCCGATTCATTTCATGAAAAAATGAAACCGCTCTGGAAGAGTTGGGTTTAATTCATGGCAGCCAAACGTTGAAGTGCAAGGTATAAAGCTTGGGTGCCTTTGCGTCCAGCGCCAAGGGCCTGAACAGATACATATAACTGATGAACAAGGGCTAACCCCGGTAGGGATAGGTGCATTTTTTGAGCCTCCTCCAGAGCAATAGCCATATCCTTAACGAAGTGGTCTACGAAAAACCCCGGTTCCATATTACCCTTTAAAATCCTTGGAGCCAAGTTGTCAAGGCTCCAACAGCCGGCAGCTCCACCAGAGATTGACTGAAGCATAGTTTCAAGGCCTAGTCCAGCTTTAGTACCATAAACGAGCGCCTCCACCATTCCGATCATAGTTCCAGCAATCTGTATTTGGTTACACATTTTGGTATGTTGCCCCGCACCAGGGCCACCCTGTAGGATAATAGTTTTTCCTAGTTTCTCGAGGATAGGTTTTGCTGCATTAAAAGCCTTGTCATCCCCGCCAACCATAATAGAAAGGGTAGCGTTGCGGGCTCCTACATCTCCACCTGAAACCGGGGCATCCAGAGAAAATACTCCTTTTTCCTTTAGAGCCTCTGCAATTTCAATAGCCAGGCTGGGTCTGCTGGTAGTAAAATCAATGAATACGGAGCCTGCCTTAATTGTATTTATAATACCCTCTTTTCCAGAAACTACTTCCCGGACATCCTGAGGATAGCCCACCATAGTGCAAACAAAATCCTGATTTTTAGCAGCCTCTTGAGGGGAGTCGGCCCATCTGGCTCCGCTATCAATGAGCTTTTTGGCTTTATTCTTGGTTCTCGTAAAAACGGTTAAATTATGACCTACCTTAATTAAATGACTGGCCATTGGCTCTCCCATAACTCCTGTCCCTATCCATCCGATATTGCTCACTTAATCCTCCTTTCTGGAGCTAGATAATCTTTAATACTTCTACAGGGTGATAGACGTCCGCACCAAATAGCTGAAGGTCTCTACAGCACCTTCTATGGCTGCATTTTTCAAAAGTGGAGTTTGTTTGATGTTCGAAAAGTTTGACTTCTTTATCACCACTTGCACTCTATTAGTGGCTTCAGTTATTTGATCGCTATAGAGCACTGTCGTTTTCACTTTGTCTCTTTCATATCCTAACTGCCGTGCTCTAAGACAACGTTATAGCTCAAACATAGACCAAATGAGACTTTTTGTCAAATGGGAATTTGTTTAGAGATGGCACTACCAAACCCTACAAACGGTTGGCTTAAACGCGTAGTTAGGCCAGAAACTCTTTTATTACTCCTTGGATCCGGTAAACTTACCAAAATCTAAAGGCTTTGCAGGAATAGCTATCTTTTTTATCTCATCTAGATTCTGGGTGATTTTTTCAAGATCCTTTTCCCGCAGCTTGGCTAAAAAATGAGCAAACTCGCCTTGTGCTACTCGGAAGACACATCGTTCAAAAAGAGTTTCCAGGTGCTCTCCTCTCACATAGACTCTTCTTTTTCTCCCATCCATATGAGATTTGATGGTGTAAGGGTTGTGGTTCAGGTAATGTTTCACATATTCTTGAATCTCTTCTTGTTTGAGGTTGTGCTTTCTGACAAATTCCTCATTGTACATAATGTGCGGTTTTGGGTAAATGCTACCCATGATCTTCACCACATCACCTCTCACCATTGCACTGAGATACGTACCTTGACAGTCTCCGGGACAGACCTGAACCTCGGGGAACTCTCGTTTTTCCGGGCAGTCACTTTCTCCTAACAGTAGCTCCACATAAAGTAGATGAGTACCTTTAAGATACACTGCCTTAACGTCTCGCTCCTCAATTTGCATCTTGAAAGATAAGGACCCCCATAAATTTACGGGTTCACTGAGAGATAGCCTCGGCAGCCACTTTTTCCTTTTGACCAGGAGCTCTCTATAGCCAGAATTATGGAGAAACCAACAGACGTGACCTGACAGCAACCTTACCGAGCTACTTTTCAGATCTCACCGCGCAGAGGATATTCTCAATTTCTAGTCTTTCTT
>JBHIAL010000011.1:0-15054 GCA_046758525.1 bacterium | reverse complement strand
CGGAGAGTAAAGTTTACCCGCAAGAATATCTATAAGAGGGACGAAAATATATGTCAATACTGCGGAAAAAAATTTAAGCCCCAAGATCTAAACCTGGATCATGTGGTTCCCCTCTCCCGAGGAGGGAAGGATAGCTGGGATAATGTGGTCTGTTCCTGTGTTTCCTGCAATCTTCGCAAGGGAAATAGAACATTGGCCGAGGCAGAAATGAGTCTCATTAGAACTCCCAAGAGGCCTCACTGGAGATCCTTCGTTAAATACAGTCTCGACAACGTGGTCGAGGAGGATTGGAAGGACTTTCTGGATCTTGCCTACTGGAATGTTGAGTTAGAGCAGGACGAGAAATAGGGCCAGGCATCAATCCATCAGCATTTAAAAATTGCCTACCAACAAAGTAGTATTAGAGACAAATCTTCCGGGATTAAAAATCTTTAAAAAAGGAAAGGTACGTGATCTTTATGATTTAAAAGAAAAGCTTCTCATAGTGGCTACCGATAGAATATCAGCCTTTGATTGTGTGCTGCCTGACGGAATTCCCTATAAAGGTAAGATTTTAACGGGGCTGTCAGAGTTTTGGTTTAACCTCACCCGAGACATTATTCCAAATCACTTGATCACTACCAAAGAAAAGGATTTTCCTCCCCAACTAAGGCAATTCAGGGATTTTCTCCAAGGAAGATCTATGCTGGTAAAGAAAAGCTTACCCATTAAGGTTGAATGTGTGGTAAGGGGATATCTGGCTGGCTCTGCCTACCAGGAGTATAAGAGCCATAGCTCCGTAGCGGGTATCGAACTGGGCTTGGGGTTGAAAAGAGCTGACAAATTCACTGAGCCTATCTTTACTCCGGCGACAAAGGCAGTCAGTGGCCATGATATCAATATCACCAAGGAAGAAATGAAGGAAATGATCGGAGCTGGACTAACGCAGAAATTGGAAAAGATAAGTCTAGAGATTTATGAAAGAGCTAGTAACTATTTAGAGCCTAAAGGCTTTATTCTCTCAGATACCAAGTTAGAATTTGGGCTCTACCAGGGTGAGGTTATCTTGATTGATGAGCTCTTAACTCCAGATTCCTCAAGGTTCTGGTCGAAGGAAGATCATCGACCCGGGCATCACCAGGTAGATTTTGATAAGCAGTTTGTGCGAGATTATTTAGAAAGTCTGGATTGGGATAAGGCCCCTCCTGCTCCTTCCCTTCCCCCTGCCATAATCAAAAAGACCTCCCAAAGATACCTTGAGGCTTATGAGAGGATTACGGGATCGGAAATCGACTGAGCCGATTTCTGGTAGCGGGATAAGAAGTTGACAAAAGGGCTGCCAAGTATATAATAACATTAAAATTTAAAAACCTGACAAATGAGGATTCTTTGATGCAGAGATCTCAGGTAGCTAGATTAGACAAAGTCGAACTTCGATACCAGCAGCTTGGTAGGCTTCTTTCTGATCCTAATGTTTTAGAAAATAGACAGCTTTTGGAAAAATACAGCAAGGAATTCCGAGAACTAGAAGAGACTGTTTTTCTCTGGCAAAAATATAAGAAGATTCAAAATGAGACAAAAAAGTTGGAGGATATTCTGGGAAATAAAAAAGAGACCCCAGAGATTAGAGAATTAGCCGAAGATGAAAAAAAGACTCTCAATAGTGAGCTAGCAGAGATAGAGAAGAAACTCTTGGATCTTCTGAAACCTGGTGACCAATATTCTCACCGGAATGTAATTGTGGAGATTCGGGCTGGAGCAGGGGGAGAAGAGGCGGCTCTGTTTGCTGCTGATCTATACAAAATGTACACCCGCTTTGGAGAAAAACGTGGTTGGACAATAGAGAACATAAATCACCACCCTACAGATAGAGGAGGTTTAAAGGAAGTGGTCTTTGCCATTGAAGGAGGAGATGTTTTTTCTACCCTACGCTTTGAAAGTGGGGTGCATCGGGTACAGAGAGTACCTGTTACCGAATCGAGTGGCAGAATTCATACCTCAACCGTAACGGTAGCTGTTCTTCCGGAGGCCGAGGAAGTAGAGGTTAAGATAAAGCCTGAAGAGCTACGGGTAGAGACCTTTCATTCCCGAGGGGCAGGAGGGCAGCATGTAAATGTTACCGATTCTGCAGTAAGGGTTACTCATGAGCCTACCGGGATTGTAGTCCAATGTCAGGATGAAAGATCCCAACACCAAAATAAAATTAAAGCCATGCGAGTTTTGCGGGCTGAGCTCCTTCAGAGAAAAGAAAATGAGCAGCAAAGAGAAATTTCCAAGCAAAGAAAAAATCAGATTGGAAGGGGAGAAAGATCGGAGCGCATCAGGACTTACAACTTTCCACAAGGAAGAGTTACCGATCATCGGATTCATCTGACTCTGCATAATTTGGAAGATATTTTGAATGGAGAGATGGATAGCCTGATCGAGTCTCTTCAAAGAGAAATGAGGGAGGAAAGAGGTGTAGTTGGCAAGGAACAAACTTGAGGTATGTTTTCAAAAGATAAAACAAGGAATTATTCCCTGTTGGCTTTATGGCTTAACTCAGGAGGCTAAATTCTATGCCATGGCCCTCTTGAGCAAAGAGCTAAAGGGGCCTTTTTTATTAGTTTTTCCCAGTGAATCAGAGGCTGAGAATACCTACCAAGATTTGCTCACCTTGCTTTCCTCAGATGGAAAAGTTTTCCTTTTTCCGTCCCAAGAAAAGGACCAAACTGGAAAACGTCTAAGGATTCTGCATCAATTGAGGAAAGAGGATAACATCGTGGTAGTATCCTCTTTGGAAGCTCTGCGTCAAAAAGTACCAGCCGCATCTAGCTTGGATGAGGATTGTTTCCTGGTAAAAAGAGGGGAAAAAATCGATCGAGATACACTTATAAAGTACTTAACTGAAGGGGGATATGAGTTTTCTCCTTTGGTACAAGAAAAAGGTGATTATTCCTTTCGGGGAGGAATCGTGGATTTCTACTCTCCTCTCTACTCTAAACCTATCAGGATCGAGCTTTTTGGAGACACTGTAGAATCCATTAGAGAATTTAATCCTCAGACGCAGTCCTCTGTGGGGAAGAAAAGAGAGGTTATTTTGTCCTCTAAAGATGAGCTAGCTTTGAACAAGAAAACAAACGAAAGACTTTGTTCTCTACTGGAGGCTTTTCCTTCCTTTACTATAATTTTAGATGAACCGGGTGAGATTCAGGATCGGCTAAAGATGCGGGTAAATCCTGAGGATAAAGTACTTAAACCTATTTTGGAGTCTCTTCATTTGTATCTTTCCACCTTGTCCCAAAAGACCTCCTGGATGAAACCCCGGGAGAGTATGTCACTTTCCTGTAGCGGTTCACCTTCCTATCAGGGCCATTTTGACCTATTAGTTCAGGACATAAAATCATGGAGAAAAAGAAAATACAAAATAATTCTTCTGACCCCCAATCGAGGTCAGGGTGAAAGATTGAAGGAGCTATTTGAAGAAAAAGACCTCGAGATACCGTTAAAAGAGGGGTTTTCTATTTATGAGGATTCTCCTCCTCTTCTTATTGCTCTGGGTGATCTGAGGAGAGGCTTTGTTTTCCACGAGATAAAACAGGTCCTTATAACTGATGAGGACATCTTTAAGCGTTATAGAGAACGGAGACAGAGATGGATTGGTGAAGAGGAGAAGGAAATTGAAAGATGGACCGAACTTCGAAGGGGCGATTATGTAGTGCATATTGATCATGGAATAGGTAAATTTAGTGGGATAAAAACCCTAAAAGTGCAAGGAAGAAAATGTGATTATTTTCAGGTAAATTACAAAGGATCTGATAGACTTTACATCCCCCTGGATCAGCTAGACCGATTGCACAAATATATGGGGGATTCCGATCATCCACCTCCCATTCACGGTCTAGAAGGAGGACAATGGAGGTTGACAAAGAGAAGAGTCAGAAAAGCTGCTCGAGACCTTGCTTCTTCTCTTCTTCGGCTTTATTCTATTCGAAAAGTGATACCGGGTCATCGCTTCTCTCCCGATACTGACTGGCAGCTTGAATTCGAAGCTTCTTTTCTCTATCAGGAGACCCCTGGTCAGTTAAGAGCTACTCATGAGGTAAAACAGGATATGGAAAGTCCTAGCCCTATGGATAGATTAGTTTGTGGAGATGCAGGATATGGAAAGACGGAGGTGGCTATGCGAGCAGCCTTTAAAGTGGTAATGGACAATAAGCAGGTAGCCATTCTGGTTCCTACCACTATTTTAGCCGAGCAACACTACCGAACCTTCAGAGAGAGAATGGCAGCTTATCCTATTCGGATCGAGATGCTATCCCGTTTTCAAGGTCTTAAAGAACAGAAAGATATCATAGCTGATATCAAGAACGGAGGAGTTGATATTGTTATAGGGACCCATAGGCTAATACAGAAAGACATAGAGTTTAAGGATCCAGGTCTGGTTATCATTGATGAGGAACAACGATTTGGAGTAGAGCAAAAGAAGAGGCTAAGAGAACTCAGAAGTTCAGTGGATGTCCTAACCCTCAGTGCTACCCCTATTCCTCGCTCCCTCTACATGTCGTTGATGGGAGTTAGACCGATGAGCATGATCGTTACCCCTCCCCAAGAGAGACTCAATGTGGAAACGCAGGTGACAGAGTATGATGAGGAGCTAATAAGAAGGGCTATCATTGAAGAACTGGGGCGGAAAGGTCAGGTTTTTTATCTTTACAATAGGATTGAGGGAATTTATAGAGTTGCCGAAAAGATAAAAATGCTGGTTCCCCAAAGTAAAGTTGCCGTGGCGCATGGAAGGATGCCTTCAAGACAGCTTGAAAAAGTTACCCAGGATTTTCTTGAACGAAGATATGATGTTTTAACCTGCACTACCATTATCGAATCGGGCATAGATATGCCCAATGTAAATACTTTGATTGTGGAAGGAGCCGAACAGTTTGGTCTGGCTGACCTTTATCAATTGAGAGGGAGAGTTGGTAGGGGCAGGTTAAGGGGGTACGCTTATTTTCTCTTCACCCCAGCTAAATTACTTACTCATGAAGCCCGCAAAAGACTGGAAGTTATTAACCAGTTTAAAGAACCTGGCTCTGGATTTCGCATAGCTATGCAGGATTTGGAGATAAGAGGAGCAGGAAATCTTCTGGGTAGAGAACAGCATGGTCACATAGCCGCGGTAGGATTTACTCTTTATGGTCAACTTCTCTCCGAGGAGATTAAAAAATTACGCGGAGAAAAAGTTAAGCCATCTTTGCCTATAAGTTTAGATCTAAAGGTGGAGGCCCGGATCTCCTCCTTATATGTGCCTTACCAGGAACAGAGATTTGAGCTTTATCGAAGAATAGGGGAAATAAGGAACCATGAGGAGATCCTTAAATTAAAAGAGGAGCTGCGGGATCGCTACGGACCTCTCCCGCCAGAGACGAAAAGTCTCATCAGCCTCCTGCGGATAAAACTCACAGCTCAAGAACTGGGGGTTGTCTGTATGAGAAGCAAAGGATCTAAAATCTGGACTACTTTCTCTCCTTTCACCCCCCTTAATCAAGATAGTCGAGAAAAGATTAAAAGAAAACTTTCACCTTTAGTTCAGCCCTTTCCTCTGGATGAGAGAAATTTAATCATCTCTAAAAAAGATGAGGGAAAAGAACTTTTGGTATCTTTAGAGAAGATTTTACAACGACTCAAAGATGTGCTATACTCTAGGTGAGGCATAGAGTAAAGCAATGAGGATTTTTTCCTTTTTTTGTATTTTTCTTATGGTGGCAGGGGTTAAGTTTGCTTGCTCCAGTGAGTTGATTGACGAAGTAGTAGCAGTGGTTAATGGAGAAATCATTACTCAAAGGCAGCTAGACCAAGTAATATTTCTAACCGGACGAAATTTGGGAATGGAGGACATCATAGAGAACTTCATTCTTTACCAAGAGGCTGAAAGAGAAGGAATATCAGTAAGTTCCGAGACGGTGGAAAAAGCTCTGGCTGAAATTAAAGCAGATTTTTCTGATGGCGAATTTCAACAAGCTTTGACCCAAAGTGGACTGACCGTAAAAGAGTTCCAGGAATGGCTAAGGAGGAAGATTTTGCGAGATAGGCTAATCTACCAAAAGGGAAAAGAGATTGATAAGAAAATAATAATAAAAGATACGCAAATAAGAGAGTTTTATTTAAAGTTAAAGAAATATCTAGATGGAGAAGATATTTCAGAAGCCCGAGTCGCTCGGTTTTATCGACGCCACCAAAAGAATCTGGCAAACGCAGGGAAAGTTCGAATAAGTCAAGTTACCGTTAAAAGTAAGGCTATAGCTGAGAGCCTCCTCCAACAATTAAAAAAAGGGGAAAGTTGGGAGGCTCTCGCCAGAAAGTTTTCTTTAGACAATAATGCCGGACAAGAAGGTGAATTAGGATGGATTAGCCTTAGGGAGATAAAACCGAGTTTGAGAGCGGTGATTCTTCCTCTTAAGGAAGGAGAGGCAGTAAAGGTGAAGGAAGAGAATGAGGATTTTTATCGCATTATCCAACTAAGGAAGAGAAAGGAACTTGATTTTGTTAGCTGTGAGAAGGAGATAGAAAAGTATCTAAAAGAAGGTCTGAAGGAAGAAAAGAAACAAGAATGGTTGAAGGAGCTGATCGGAAAGGCGGAGATCAGGATCATCAAAAACTAGAAGGAGCTGTAAGTGGATAAGTTTGTGATCGAAGGAGGATTCCCCCTGAAAGGGAAAATCAAGGTAAATGGAGCCAAGAACGCCGCTCTTCCCCTCATGGCCAGTTGTCTGCTCACGGAGGGGATATCGAGGCTTGAAAATTTCCCCTATCTTGCTGATATATTAACCATGGCTCAGGTATTAGAGGGTTTAGGGGTCAAAGTAAGAAGGAGGAATAGAACTTTAGAAATCGATTCTACGCATCTTTCCTACTACGAGGGCCCTTATAAACCCGTTAAACTCTTGCGAGCTTCTATCTTAATTCTGGGTCCTCTTTTGGCCCGTCTGGGCCATGCTCGGGTTTGTCTTCCCGGAGGATGTAATATAGGTAGAAGACCGGTGGATCTGCATATCAAGGGATTAAGACAACTGGGAGCCAAGATAGAAGTAAATAACGGATACATTGAAGCCTACACTAAAGGGAGTCTTCAAGGCAGCAACATCTATTTGAATGTTCCCAGCGTGGGAGCTACAGAAAATTTAATGCTGGCGGCCAGTCTGGCCAAGGGCATAACTCTTATAAGAAATGCCTCCTCTAGTCCAGAAGTAGTAGACGTAGCTAATTTTCTGAAGAGGGCTGGAGCAAAGATTGAAGGAGAGGGGACAAACTTGATCAAAATCGAGGGAGTAGGAGAACTTAACTGCGTGCATCACAGAATAATTCCTGATCGTATTGAAGCAGGGACTTTGATAATGGCCGCTATTATTACCAAAGGAGAGATATCGTTAGAAGAAATCTGTTCAAATCATCTAACTTCGATTTTTGTTAAATTAAGGCAGATGGGAGCAGAGATAGAGGCTGCCGACCGCTGGGTGAGAGTCAAGGGAGGAAATCGTTTAAAACCCATCAGAGTAAAAACGCTTTCCTATCCCGGATTCTCTACTGATTTACAGCCTCAAATAACAGCTCTTGCCTGTCTGGCTCGGGGAACCAGCGTAATTAGAGAAACTATCTTTGAGAACCGGTTTACTCACGTTCGAGGCCTAAGGAAAATGGGAGCAAGGATTGAAGAAGAGAAGTCACAGGTAAGGATAAAAGGCGTTTCCTGTCTAAAAGGTGCTATGGTGAGGGCCCCTGACATAAGGGGAGGTGCTGCCTTGATCTTAGCCGGATTGGCCGCTGAGGGAAGAACCGAAATTGACGGCATTCATCACCTCGACCGGGGTTACGAGGGACTAGAAGAGAAATTATCTAAACTGGGGGCGAAAATCACCAGGGTGGAAGATTAAAATGTTTTCTCTGGGCAAAAAAATTGGAATAGATCTGGGGACCACTAATAATTTGGTCTATGTGGAGGCTAAAGGAGTAGTTTTTAATGAGCCTTCCGTAGTAGCGATAAATAAAGAATCTGGCAAAATTTTGGCTATCGGAACCGAGGCTAGGCGCATGTTAGGAAGGACACCTGGTAGTATTTCAGCCCTAAGACCAATTGAAGATGGGGTCATTGCTGATTATAATATCGTCGAAAGTATGCTTAAGTTTTACGTCAGGAAGGTTTATGGTAGATGGATTTTCTTTCCTCCTTACCTTATGATCTGTATACCTACAGGGGGAACCTCGGTAGAAAGAAGAGCCGTGGTGAATGCCGCCATTCAAGCTGGATCTAAGAAAGTTTTCCTTATCGAGGAGCCTAAAGCTGCAGCTATCGGAGCAAATTTAGACATTACTAAACCGGAAGGGAATATGGTAGTTGACGTGGGCGGAGGAACTACCGATATTGCGGTACTTTCCCTGGGAGATATCGTTGCCGCCGAGTCACTTCGTACAGGTGGCAACAGACAAGATCAAGCCATTAGCAGGCACATGAGAAAACGCTATAATCTAGCCCTGGGAGAAATTACGACCGAATATGTAAAAAAGGAAATAGGCTACGCCATTTTGCCCCCTAAGAATGAGGAACTCGAAGTAAGGGGTAGGGATCTAGTGGCGGGACTACCCAAAAAGGTCAAGATCAATGCTGAGGAGATCTGCGAAGCTCTGTCGGAGACGTTATCTTCCATTGTAGAAGGAGTAAAGGCAGTTCTGGAGAAGACACCTCCAGAGTTAGCGGCAGATATAATTGATAGAGGAATTGTCCTTACCGGGGGTGGAAGTCTATTGAAAAATTTCCCTCAGTTGATAGAGAAGACAACCGGTGTTAAAGCTCAACTAGCCGATGATCCCCTGTCTTGTGTAGTCATTGGGACGGGAAGAGCTCTACAAAGTATAGATCTGTTAAAACAGGCATATTAATCATGGAGAAGAGGAAAACTAGATTTCTCTGCCAGAATTGTGGCTATGTTTCTTTTAAATGGCTTGGTCGATGTCCTGAATGTGGTGAATGGGACAGTATCTCTGAGGAAAAGCTCAGAGAAGGAGTTTTTACCCGGGGCCTCTCTCTCACTCCTAGCAAGCCTGTCTCTATAAGGGAAATTGAAAGATCCACCCTCTCGCGCTATTTGAGTGGAATAGATGAGTTTGATCGGATCCTGGGAGGAGGAGCAGTTCCCGGTTCCTTAATATTAGTGGGAGGCGAACCTGGCATAGGAAAATCTACCCTTTTACTTCAGACAGCGAACAGATTAAGCTCCCCAAAATCTCTGGTTCTTTATATTTCAGGTGAGGAATCCATAGAGCAGAGTAAATTAAGGGCTACAAGGTTAGGAGTAGACTCGGCCTATCTTTATGTTTCATCAGAAACTAATTTGGAAGAGATCACTCAGCAGATTGATGATTTGAAGCCCAAGATAGTCATTATAGATTCTATACAGACTGTCTATAGAGAGGACTATAGTTCTGCTCCCGGTTCTGTTTCTCAAGTAAGAGAGTCCACTGCCTATTTGATGAGGTTGGCCAAGCAGAAAAAGATAACCATCTTTTTGATAGGTCATGTCACCAAAGAGGGAGCCATTGCCGGACCCAGAGTCCTGGAGCACATTGTAGATACAGTCCTTTATTTCGAATCGGGAAAAGATTATCGATACCGAATCTTGCGGGCAGTAAAAAATAGATTTGGACCCACTTCGGAGATTGGGATTTTTGGAATGGAAGAAGATGGCATAAAAGAGATCCTGGACTCCTCCAAGCTCTTTTTAGGAGATCCTTCTCTAGACAGAGATGGTTCAGGCACAGCAGTGGTGCCAACTGTAGAGGGAAGTCGAAGTTTCCTGGTAGAAATTCAAGCTCTGGTAACCTCTTCAACTCTTGCCATTCCTAGAAGAGTAACTCAGGGAATGGACTATAACAGGCTTTGTCTACTCCTGGCGGTATTGGAAAAAAGAGGGGAAATGCGTTTTTATAATCAAGATGTTTACCTGAACGTAGCCGGAGGAATGAGAGTAGATGAACCGGCTTGTGACCTGGCTATAGTTTTAGCTATCAGCTCTAGTTTCAAAAATAAGCCTTTTTTAAAAAGAGCGGTAGCGATCGGGGAGATAGGCCTTGCCGGAGAAATTCGTCCAGTAGAATTCATGGAAAAAAGATTAGAAGAGGCAAAGAAACTAGGATTTAGCCAATGTCTTATTCCTTATTTTGGATCAAAGGAGATAAAGATTCCCTCTGAAATGAAGCTCATCAAAGTAAGGAGTGTCAAGGAAGCATTGGAAAGAGGAACCAAGGAGCTTTAGATGCCCGAAAATAAGAAAGTAAAGGAAGAAAACTTCCTTAAATTCCTTAAACGGGTATCTCCTGGAACTCCTCTGGGACAGGGGTTTAAGATAATCCTTCAAGCCGGTACCGGTGGATTGATCGTGGTTGGAGATACAGAAAAGGTGCTTGGTGCTATTGAGGGAGGCTTTAAAGTGGATTGTCACCTTACCCCAACTTCTCTAGCTGAGCTAGCTAAGATGGACGGAGCAATTATTTTGTCCGAAGATATAAAAAGGATACTCTGCGCTAATACTGAACTGGTCCCTGATTATCTTATCCCCACCGGTGAAAGAGGAACCCGTCATCGGGCTGCTGAGCGAATGGCTAAGCAGACAGGTTGCCCAGTAATTGCTATTTCTCAATCTCGTCAAACAATTAGCCTTTATCAGGGGAACATGAAATATGTCTTAAAGACTCTGCCAGAGCTTATAAGCAGGGCAAATCAGGCTCTGCAAACCCTGGAAGGATATCGAGCTACTTTCCATGAGGTATTAACGCAACTGGAACTTCTGGAATTTGAGGACGAGGTAAGATTACTAGATGTGGTAAAGGCTATTCAGAGAGGTCAAATAATAAAGAAAATAAAGGAGGAAATAGAAAGATACGTGGTAGAATTGGGGGAGGAGGCACGACTGATAGAGATGCAATTAAAGGAAATAATAGGAAACGCTTTGGATGAAAATAGGCAAATAATAAGAGATTATGCTAAAAAAGATTATGAACAAGCTTTTCGGGAACTGGAAGAGATAAGTATGGAAGAACTGCTAGATTTAACCAACGTCACCAATGCATTAGACTATGGGACAAATTCTGAAAATCTCGATTTATCCGTCTTTCCGCGGGGATATCGGATTTTATCCAAGGTTCCTCATCTGCCTACCGCGGTAATAGAGAATGTGGTAAAGGCTCTGGGAGACCTGCCAAGTATTATGAACTCTACTGTCCTTGAGCTAACTGAAATCAACGAAGTGGGAGAAAGAAGAGCTAATTCTATAAAACGAGAATTGGAAAGGCTAAGAGACAGAGCGTTGTTAGTCAAACGCTAATAGGAAAAAAACAAGATAGTCCCAAGATTCCCTGGCTATCAAGGAGATGAAATTTATGAAAATGGAGCAGCTTAGATTACGTGTGTTGTTTGTTATATTAGTGGGGGTTGTCTGCTATGGAGTAGCATATGACCTGGGTTTTGATCCATGGATGCCTGCTTTGGTAGGGGGATGGATAACAACAATCGTGGTTGTTGTTGAACGGGGCCTTACCAGGGTTTCCATAAGAGGGCTTATGATAGGAGGACTTGGTTTGGGGGTAGGGGTTGTTCTGGCCAATCTTTTAGCCTATCCCATTCTTTTAATTGATCCTCTAAAACAACTTGCTCCTCTCATCCTTCTTTTAATTAACGTGATATTTGCCAGCGTTGGATTAACTGTAGCTGTGAAAAGAGAAGAGGAGATAACCAATTTTTTATCTCACCTCACCGGAAAGAAAACCCAAATTCGGGAGGCAAAATATAAGATCCTGGATACTTCTGTGATAATCGACGGAAGAATAGCTGATCTCTGCGAGACAGGTTTCATCGAAGGGACCCTGGTCATTCCTAACTTTGTCCTCACTGAACTTCAACAGATCGCCGATTCCTCGGCCGCTACCAAACGAACTCGGGGTAGAAGAGGCCTCGATATGGTAAACAGACTCCAGAACCAGGAAAATATCCCGGTACAAATTCTAGACAGAGATTTCCCTGATATACCTGAAGTAGATAGTAAACTACTTCAATTGGCTAAAATAATGGAAGCACAGATAATTACCAATGATCATAATCTGAAAAAAGTAGCTAAAATTCAAAATGTAAAAGTTTTGAACATAAATGAATTAGCTACCGCCTTGAAACCTGTTCTTTTACCGGGAGAAAGCCTGAGGATCGGTATCCTTAAAGAGGGAGAAAATCCCAATCAGGGGGTTGCCTATCTAGAGGACGGAACAATGGTAGTGATAGAGGGAGGAAAAAAGTACATTGGTAAGGAGACGGAAGTCCTGGTTACCTCTGTTCTTCAGACCACCACAGGTAAAATGATATTTACCGAGATAAAGGATGAGACCGGCAAGGAGAGAAAGAGAAGAAGATCTAATAAGGGATAGGCGAATTGAGAATTGAGGCGGTCATTGTGGCGGCGGGAAAAGGGGCAAGATTTGGTGATCTTCGCCCTAAACAGTTCTGTCTTCTGGGAGGAAGGCTTCTTCTTTCCTGGACCATAGAGAGATTCGAAGAATGTAAATTAATTGATAACATTATCCTGGTTGTTCCCCCGGCGATGAGTAAATATGTAAAGGAGACAGTGATTTCTTCATCCAGATACAAGAAGGTCAAGGCAATAGTGGAAGGAGGCAAAGAACGAGGTGATTCGGTTTTTGAAGGGTTGCAGGAGGTGGATACCACCACGGATATTGTCCTTATCCATGATGGAGTTCGTCCACTAATAAGCTGCCATCTTATAGAAAGAGTAATTGATCAGGTAAAAGAATGTAAGGCGGCGGTTCTAGGAATTCCTCTGAGAGAAACGGTAAAAGAGACAGAGGGAGGCAGTGTAGTAAGCAAAACCTTGAACAGAAGAAAACTTTACTCTATTCAGACACCCCAGGGATTCAGAAGAGACTTGATCTTGAAGGCCTATGAGGAAGCCAAAAAGGAAGGATGGTGGGCCAGTGATGATGCTGGTCTGGTAGAGAGATTAGGAGAAAAAGTTAAAATAATACCAGGGGAAGAGACAAACATTAAAATTACCACCTCTCTAGATTTAAAATTTGCTGAGATGCTTTTAAGGACTAGCGATAGCAGATAGTATTTAGTCGTTAGTAAGGAAAATGCAGGTAGGTATAGGTTATGACGTACATCCTCTGGTAAAGGGAAGAAGGTTTATCCTGGGAGGAGTAAACATCCCTTATTCTATGGGTCTATCCGGGCACTCAGATGCTGATGTTCTTGTGCATAGCATTGGAGATGCCCTTTTAGGTGCAGTTGGAAAAAAGGACATTGGCTCTTTTTTTCCTGATAATGACCCTAAGTCCAAGGGAATCTCCAGTCTAATTTTGTTAAAGCAGATTCTTGAGCTGCTAAAAAAGGACGGTTATCGGGTAAATAATCTCGATTCTACTGTGGTAGCTGAAGAGCCTAAACTTTCCTCTTACATTCCCCGCATGAAAAAAAATATTGCTAATGTTTTGGAAATGGAACCTGAAAAAATCGGGATTAAAGCTACTACCTCAGAGGGACTAGGATTTTTGGGTAAAAAAAAGGGAATCTGCTGTTGGACAGTAGCCAGTGTAAAACAAATCTCCTAGGGGTGGGGGATACAATTCAATTGTGTCTCCATTAGTGCGGGAGGAATAAATTGCCTTTAAAAGTATATAATACCCTGACCAGGAGGAAAGAGGAGTTCGCACCCCTTAAGGATAAAGAGGTTAGGATGTATGTTTGTGGGGTTACTCTCTATGATGAGTTACATTTGGGGCATGCCAGAGCGGCGGTAGTATTTGACGTGATTAGGCGCTACCTGGAACATCGGGGATTTAAAGTAAATTACATAACCAATTTTACTGATGTAGATGATAAGGTTATCAATCGAGCCAAAAGTTTAGGAACGTCCATCTTTGATCTAACAGAAAGACTTATTAAGGAATATTTTCAACAGATGAAACTTCTAGGAGTGAGAAGAGCAAATGGCCATCCTCGCGCAACCCAGCACATAAAAGAAATAATAGATCTAATTAAGAAACTGGAGACTAAGAACCTCGCCTATGCTCAGAATGGGGATGTTTTCTTTCGAGTAAGAGGATTTCTCTCTTACGGGAAGCTATCCGGTCAAGATCTAAAAGAGTTGTCGGTGGGGGCAAGAGTACAGGTGAACAAAAGAAAGGAAGATCCTTTGGACTTTGTAGTCTGGAAAAAAGCGAAAGAGGGAGAACCTTTCTGGGATAGTCCTTGGGGGAAAGGAAGACCCGGTTGGCACATTGAATGCTCTGCCATGGCCATGAACTTCTTAGGGGAAAGCATAGATATTCATGGAGGAGGAGAAGATTTAATTTTTCCTCATCATGAGAATGAAATTGCTCAATCAGAGGGAGCTATAGGCAGAAGATTTGCTAAGTATTGGATTCATAATGGCTTGGTAAAAATGAAAGATCAAAAAATGGCAAAATCAACCCGGAATGTCTTCACACTCTCTCAGGCTCTTAAGGATTATGAGGGAGAGGCCATAAGATATTTTCTTCTTTCGGCTCATTATCGAAGTCCCCTGGATTATCATGAAAATAGTCTAAAGGAAGCTAAATCCTCCCTGGAGAGAGTCTATAATGTTCTTAAACGATTAAAAGAAATAAAGGAAGAGCAATCCCAAAGAACCACTGACCCAAACCTAAGACCTCTCGCAGAAGATCTTTCATTACACGTGAAGGAGATGGAGACCGGGTTTATCCAGGCCATGGATGACGATTTTAATACTCCCGCTGCTCTATCCTTCATTTTTGAGGCAGTTAAAAAGGCAAATCTGTTACTAAGAGAAGGCCGGTCGTTGGATAGGAACTCTCAGCAGGTTCTCTTAAAAACAAGAGAAAAGATTAAAAATATGGGGGATATCCTGGGACTCTTTCAAAAAGAAGAAAAGAGAAAACTGGGAAAAGAAGAGGAGCAGTTAATAGAGATTTTGGTTACAGTAAGAGAAAAATTACGACAAAAGAAAAACTGGAAACTTGCTGATGAGATAAGAAAAAAACTGG
>JBHIAL010000010.1:0-15115 GCA_046758525.1 bacterium | reverse complement strand
TTCTTAGAGAGAGTATCTTAAAATCGGGATATGATTCCTTTAAAATAGTGACCATGCTGTCCATAATATTTCTAGTTGTACTGGCTTCTTTCAAAGTAACCGGCCAGATCCAGGCCATAGGACCCATCATGTTCTCAACGTCCTTTCCCACCACAATGCACCCTCTTCCGATGACTCGGACTCCCCAGCCCTCAGGACATTCCAAAGAAAAGCCATGAGGGTCCTTATGGGTAACAAAGCCACTAGCTGAACCTGCGCAAATGAGGAAAACAAAAACGAGGACAGCTACTGTAATTTTCTTACTCATAGCGAATCCTTTTTTCTCTAAAATTCATATAATAATAAACTTTACCCTGCATTTTTATAGGGGAGAGGCAATAGTTCTACTATTTCTTTTACTTGCTCAAACTCTGGATCTTTGTGAACTAACTTAGCTTTTTTCTGCCAGGCAGTTGCTATAATCCAGGAGTCAGCTACTGAAAGAGAGAAGCTAGCCTTAACTCGAGATGCCTTAATAAGTAAATCATTTTCCTCCCTTATTTCTTGGACAGGCAAAGCCTTGGTTTCAGCAAGAATTTCCTTAGCGGACTGCTCACCTTTGTCTTGCCATAACCGGTAGCATAGTTCCATTAATGTCATAAAGGAAAGGTAAACCTCACACTCACCTTTTTCCGCCTCTCTTAATATCCTTTCCACCTCATCTGCCCCTGCTTCATCTTCACGGAGAGCAAGTAATGCTGAGGTATCTAAAACATATCTAATGGGTTTATTTTCCATCCTCTTTTCTTTCCAATTTTCTCTGTTTTTCTCTTTCCTGAAGAAGTTTTTCCACTAATTTTTCTCCTTTTGCTCTTCCTCGGTAATGTGATATGGCATCTTTTGGAATAGGAATTACCGTGATCACTCCTGCTTCATCTAACCACTCTAACTTGGCTTGTGGTCCGATATTATACTTTTGTCGAATTTCAGCAGGAATAGCGGTTTGACCCCTCTTGGATACAGTAGTTTTCATTCTTATCACCTCCAATTAATGATACAAGAAAAAGAGATATTGTCAAGTTATTAGCTTATTTTACAAGTATTTTGTCTTTTTACAAGTTAAATTGAATTTTTCACAAAGGACGGTGCGGGGTTGTGGCTCTCCATAGCCAAGGGAAAGCCCCCTACTCGAAGATAGTTGGTAAAAAAGACTGTACTTGGGATAAGATACTCTGAGGGAATTTATTTTCTCATAGATTTCTACTGATCAAAATGAGATATCTTTCACAAATGTCAAGATTAGCTAAGTAAACGGGATTTCTTCAGAGGTCTCATCTTAGATCGCTTAATGTGGAGACTTGCAAAATTCTCGAAAATAAGTCAAAATAATAAAGTCTATCTCAATCCCGGTAAAGAGTCATGAAAAAAAGTAAAAAAAGAAAAGAGAGAAGAAAAAAAGAAGAGCTTTCTTATTTAACATTTAAGAGCTGGGAACTCGTGTACGAAGCAAGAGATGCCCTAAGGAGAAGAAAGACAGACTTGGCTATAAACTCTCTCCTCAGAGCCATCAGGATTAATCCAGAGTTTCTGGAAGCTCATCTTTTCTTGAGCTCCATCTACAGTAGCAAGCAAGAATATAACGAGGCTCTGAAGTTCTTATTAAGAGCAAAGCAGATAAATCCTGAGTCCAGAGAAGTCTATTATTACTTAGGTTTTGTCTATACCCATCTTAAAATGCTCAAAGAGGCGCTTGATTCCTATCGCTCATTACTCTCACTTTTAAGGGGTAGAGGTTTAAATAAAGACGATAAAGAACTTAAAAGAGACGTGAAACAGAAAATATCAGAATTGGAATTTTTCCTAAAGGAAGAAAAGCTAGAAGAAAAGATGGTGATGTCCCAACCTATTCAGAGAAAGCCTTCCCCCCTGCCCCAGAAAAAAGAAAGAGAGCTTGAAGAAGTGGAGAAGCCCGAAATTTCACTGAAGAGTTTATTGGCCCAACTTAAAATCTCAAAACGCTTTACTTTCAAGAAAGACGGTGTCCTCCTTGAAAAATTAAAACAAGAAGATTACGAGCCCTTTAGGCTATACCAGATAAGGATGCGCGGTAGTGAATTTTTCCTTCTTAAAGGCTTCGATCGTCTCCTTTGCCTGAACCAGATAAAAGAGACAAAAAAGTTCTGGTACCAGATTGAGACAGTGAAAAAAACTCTTAGAGACTTTCGAGGAAGAGTTCTTCTCTGTGATGAAGTGGGACTGGGAAAAACCATAGAAGCGGGGATGATACTTAAGGAATATCTTATTCGGGGATTGGTAAAGAAAGTCCTGGTTTTAGTTCCTCCCTCTCTGGTTATCCAATGGAAGGACGAGATGGCCTCAAAGTTTAACATCAAATTCGTTACCACAGATGATGAATATTATGAGGAAGAGAAAGAGAAGTTCTGGAAGAAAAATAACTTGGTTATCGCCTCCTTAAATATGGCTAAATCAAAAGAAAACTCCGAGATTATCACCAGAACAGACTATGATATGGTAATCGTAGATGAGGCACATCACCTTAAAAATAGAAACACTCTCAACTGGAAGTTTGTTAACTCCCTTAAGAAAAAGTTTATTCTTCTTCTCACCGCCACCCCCGTGCATAACAATTTGATGGAACTATATAACCTTATTACGCTCCTTAAGCCTGGCCAACTCAAAACACCTTCTTCTTTCAGGCGATCCTTTGTCTTAAAGGGAGATCCCAGAATCCCTATCAACAGAGAAAAACTGCGAGAGCTTTTGGGTGAGGTGATGATAAGAAATACCAGAAGCCTCGCCAATATCAACCTTCCTAAAAGGTATGCTACCACTATTAAGATAAAGCTGGATGAAGATGAAAGGGTCTTTTATGAAACTCTGAGTAATTTTGTAAAAGAAAGTTATCTATCTCATAGACTGGATAAATTCAGCGCTACCCTTCTTCAGATGGAGGCAGGCTCAAGCCCTTTTGCGGTGAGATCAACCCTTTCTAAATTGAGAGAAAGAGAGAGGATTTCTTTTCCAGCTATAGGCAAAACAGAAGAAATCCTCCATTCATTTGAGCTTCAAAATTCCGCCAAAGCTGAGAAACTAATACAGATCCTTTTTAAGAGTAGCGAAAAGATAATAGTTTTTACCAATTACATTGAAACTCAGAAGTTTTTGGCAGACAGACTCAATCAGGCGGGAATAGAATATTCTCTTTTCAATGGCCGCCTATCCATTAAGGAAAAGGAGGCCAGTATAGACTCATTCCAAAAAAAAGCGAGGGTTCTCATCTCCACCGAAATAGGAGGAGAGGGAAAGAATCTTCAGTTCTGTAATACTATGGTTAACTATGATCTTCCCTGGAATCCCATGAGAATAGAACAGAGGATTGGTAGACTTCACCGAATAGGTCAAACCAGAGATGTATTCATCTTTAATTTATCTACCGAGGAGACGGTAGAAGACTGCATCCTCGATGTTCTCGACAAAAAGATCAATATGTTCGAGCTGGTTTTGGGAGAGATGGAGATGATTCTTGGCAACTTAGATGATTCGAGGAACTTCTCAGACATCATTATGGATATATGGACCAAAGCTCAAGATAGAGAGGGAAGAAAAAGAGAGTTCGGAAAATTAGGAGAGGAATTGCTCAAGGCTAAGAAAAGATATCTCCAAATAAAGAGTTACGATGAGGAGATACTTCAGCACGACTATGAATTATGATAGTTTGAAAGACTTTGTCAGGGAAGTTGTCGAGATTAAGGGGGGAATAGCCGAGGAAAAAGAAAAGGGAGTATTAGAACTTCTTCTTCCTGAAAATGTAGGTAAAGAATTATTCGGCAAAGAATACGAAAGGCTTTCCTTCTTATCTGACCGACCACAAACTAAGTTTATAACCTACGGCTCTCCTTTATTGGACAAAGTCATATCTCTCACCGAGGGTCTAGGAAAAACAGCAAGAATTATGGCAGAGGATATCCATCCTAGGAAGAAAAATCTCATTCGTCTCATTGAAGATAACTTCGACTTTCCTAATGCTAGAAAACTCGGTTCTCTCGTCGATAGTGAGGTAGTCTGTTCCTATCTACTGGTTAATTTCAGAGTCAGCATTATGTCTGATGAAAGAAAAGAAGAGATTGTAACCGCCATTGTGGATGAGCACACTTTGAGGATAGGGAGAGAAATAATCAATCTAATCCCCGGGTTGCGTCATAAAGAGGAAGAACCGCAAGAGAGCGTAAAAAGATATCCCATAGGGAAGGTATATGATAGAGCCAAAAAAGCAGCCATAAGGAGTCTTGATCAGAGTTTAAAGGAAGTGGAGGAAACTAGTTTGAGAAGACTTCAGAGGGATATGACCAGACTCTGGAATTATTATAAAGATCTGAAAGAAGAGCTAAAAAAGAGGATGATGAAAGATCCCTCTCCCGAGAAGAGGGAAGAACTTTCCTCTAAGAGGAAAGCAATAGACCTGGAATTTGAGAGAAAAAGACAAGATTTAGTAGATAAGTATAGTCTCAAGGTAACTTTAGAGCCCATAAATGCCTGTCGGATCTATCTACCAAAAATAGTTACCCACTATGAAATCCAAAGGAAAACTTCTAAAAAGAAGCTAGAGTTTTTCTGGAATCCTTTGACAGAGGAGATTGAACCTCTGGTCTGCCAAGCCTGCTTAGAAGATACCTATGTCATGTACCTATGCTATGACCTCCACCTAACCTGCCCCAGTTGTTACTTCAGGTGTCAAGGCTGCGGCAGGAAGATATGCAAGAAATGCTTCCCAGAAAAGTGCCCCACCTGCGGTACGCCATACTCCCTGATTTAACTCGAAAAATTTGACAAGAAGGGGGAGTTTAATAGAATAAGAAGATTGTTACAAAAAGAACAAGCTCTAAATTTCTTATTTGAAACCATTTCGAGAGAATAGATTACCAGAAATTGGCATGATTCAAATTTTATGGCTCGTGGTTCAGCAGTGCTACCATCTGGCGCCTCTAGGCTGGGATAGACTGGTCCCGGAGATTCTGGAGAGGATATAGAAAGGAGGAAGAAGATTGAGCAATACTAAAATTATAATTGTCGGTGCTGGCCCGGCCGGGTATGTAGCGGCTATTCGAGCAGCCCAGTTGGGTGCCGAGGTCACCTTGATAGAACAAGCCCAGGTCGGAGGAACCTGTCTTAATCGGGGCTGCATTCCTACTAAATCCCTTTTGGCTTCTACGGAAACTCTTTCTCTCATTAGAGAGGCAAAAAAGTTGGGGATTGAAGTAAATGGGATAAAGCCGGACTTTACCCGCATGATGGAACGAAAAAATGGGGTCGTTTCTCAGCTCAGAAAAGGAGTCGAGTATCTTCTTAAAGCAAACAAGGTAAAATTAGTGAAAGGAAAGGCGAACTTTCTTAACCTTCATAGAATCGAGGTTAAAACAGATGAGGGTAAAGAGAAAATCGAAGGCGACTCAACTATTATCGCCACTGGCTCTAAGCCTATCCTGCTTCCCTTTATTGACTTCAATCATTCTGCCGTCCTGACCAGTGAGAGAGCTTTAGGACTTGTACAAATTCCCCAGAGTCTCCTTATTGTGGGAGCGGGGGTAATTGGCTGCGAATTTGCTTCTATTTTTAGTCCTCTGGGGACCCAGATCACTATGGTAGAGATGATGGATAGGATTCTTCCCCAAGAAGATAAAAGAATTAGTCTGATGATGAGACAAATTCTGCAAAAAAGAGGAACAAACATCTTCACTCACACTAGACTGGAAGAGATAACTGATTATCAGAAAGATAGCATCACTGCGAGATTGGATAATGGCGAGAAAATTTCCGCAGAAAAAATGCTCGTTTGCGTGGGAAGATCTCCCTACACCGAGGGCCTTGGTCTGGAAAATCTAAATTTGAGACTTGATCAAAAAGGAAATATCGTAGTTAATGAAAGGATGCAGGCAAATCGGGAAAGAGTTTATGCTATTGGTGATGTGGTGGGAGGATATCTTTTAGCTCACGTAGCCTTTGAGGAGGGAATTGTGGCAACGGAGAACGCTCTGGGAGTTGATTCTAAAGTTGACTACACCAGTATCCCAAATTGTATCTTCACTTCTCCTGAGATTGGCACAGTAGGACTTACTCTCGATAAGGCTAGGGAAGAAGGAATTGAGGCCAAGATTGGTAGATTCCCCTTTTCCGCCTCTGGCAAGGCTCAGGCTCTGGGTGAGATAGATGGCTTTGTGCAACTGGTCGTGGAGGAGGAAAATGGTAAGATTCTCGGCGGACAGATCATAGGGCCTCATGCAGCCGATCTCGTGCATGAGATTGCTCTGGCTGTTAGATGGGAATTAACCGTCGGCGAGATAGGTAGTACCGTTCACGCTCATCCTACCCTTTCTGAGGCTGTGATGGAGGCAGCCAAAAAAGCCCAGGGGAAACCAATTCATTTAACTTAGACCCATCTCAAGGTGCATCTTATGGTTATTCTGGGCATAGAGACCTCCTGTGATGAGACGGCCGCTGCCGTGGTAGAAAATGGAAAAAAGATACTTTCCAATGTGGTAGCCTCTCAAGTAAAGCTACATCGAAAATTCTGGGGGATAGTCCCTGAAATAGCCTCAAGGAAACATCTGGAACTCATAATCCCCATCATAAAAGAGTCTCTAAAAGAAGCCCGGATAAAGCTGAAGGATATAGATGCTGTCGCCGCTACCTATGGACCAGGTCTGTTAGGGTCACTTCTGGTAGGGCTAACTGCAGCCAAGGGAATGGCTTACGCCCTTGAGGTACCCTTTGTTGGCATCAATCACCTGGAGGCCCACCTTTATGCTAATTTCCTTAGCTATCCGGAAATTATCCCTCCTTTAATAGGTCTAATTGTCTCCGGCGGTCATACTGAACTCATCTATTTATCTAAGGAAAGAGAATATGAAATACTGGGCAGCACCAGAGATGATGCGGTGGGAGAAGCCTTTGATAAGGTGGCCAGGATCCTTAAATTAGGATACCCAGGGGGCCCTGTGATTGAAAAAATGGCTAAAAAAGGAAACCCTCAATCTATAGATCTACCTTTGACTCGTTTCAAAAACAACACCTTGGACTTTAGCTTCAGCGGAATAAAAACAGCCGTTCTCTATTACGTTAAAGATCTGGAAAAGAAAAAAGCTCCCATTTCCACTGCCGATATTGCGGCCAGCTTCCAGCTCAAGGTAGCTCAAATGCTCAGCAAAAATCTCTTTAAGGCAGCTTCCCTAAAAAAGGTAAGACAAATTATTTTTGGGGGAGGAGTATCAGCCAATCTTTTCCTTCGCTCATTTCTGGAAAAAGAAAAGCCCGATCACCTTGAGATATTCTTCCCTGCCTTGGAACTCTGCACCGATAACGCCGCCATGGTAGCTGCCTGTGCCTATCCCAAAATCAAGCAGGGTAAGACCTCACCCCTTTCTCTTGACGCCCAACCTAACTTAGGCTTTTGAAATCTACATTTTTCTCGTTTCTTTAATTCTACCCCGTAAGCTGTATCTCTCTCACTGAGCATAATAGTGGCTCTCCCAGAAAATTTTTCCTTTCAAGAGGACAATAATTTCCTGTGGATAATGTGGATAATTCTGTTAATAACTGTCTTATAAGGGATAGAGAGTTATTGGCTGTGTTAGGCTCGTCAAAAGAATGAGAGAGATTTTTTGTCTGGAAAGTGAGAAATCATAGCTTCTTCCACCTGTGGATATTTTTTGCAGAGGGAAGATTTTACAAAATCCTAAAAATATGCTAATATACCAGTAAAAATAGAAGTAGACCCCGTTGATCGACTTACATACTCACAGTCTTCTAAGTGATGGGCAGCTTTGTCCGGCTGAACTGGTGCAAAGAGCGAAGAAAAAGGGATATAGAGCTTTGGCCATCACTGATCATGTTGATTCATCGAATTTAGACTCGGTAGTTCCTCAGATAGTTAAGTTTTGCCGAGAAAATGCACCTCTAAATAGCGATATTAGAATAATACCTGGGGTGGAGTTAACTCACTTGCTGCCTCCCCTAATCAATAAACTGGCCAGAAAAGCGAGAGAAAAAGGGGCTAAGCTCATTCTAGTGCATGGAGAGACCATAGTAGAGCCAGTCCCGAAGGGCACCAACACAGCAGCATTAGATGCGGATATCGATATTCTAGCCCATCCTGGCCTGATTTCTGAAGAGGAAATCAAGATGGCTAAGGAAAGAGGGATTTATCTGGAGATATCCAGCCGAAAAGGGCATAGCTTGACCAACGGATGGCTGGCAAGGCTGGCCATCAAGTGGGGGGCAAAACTTATCTTGAACACTGATGCTCACGAAGCCGAGGACCTAATAACTGAAGAGAAGGCAAGAAAAATCCTGCAAGGGGCAGGACTATCTCAAAGAGAAATAGAGTTAGTAATGAGAAACTCCCAGGAGTTAGTCGAGAGGATAATTCTTTAGAAATCAAATTCGCCGATTTCTGGGAGAATGGTGTCGTTGAATAATCCAGGGTTTGAGGAGAAGAATAAGTGAAAAAAAAGAAGGGATGGATAATTTTAATTATCTTTTCCAGCATCGCCATAGGGGGAATTTTATTCTCCCGGGTTCGGGCAGGGGACAGCCTTTTCTCAGATTTACAGCCCTTAATTGAAACCTACCAGGCTATCCAAACTCAGTATGTAGAAAAGGTTAAGCCCTCCAAACTAATAGAAGGAGCCATCAAGGGGATGATTGAATCCTTAGAAGACCCTCGTTCACACTGGATGGATCCTCGCACTTATGAGGACTGGCAAACGGAAACGGAGGGAAAATTTGGGGGGTTGGGGATTCAGATTACCATCAAAGACAATTTCCTCACTATAGTCTCTCCCCTAGAGGGAACCCCTGCCAGCGAAGCTGGAATCGAGCCAGGGGACAGGATCGTCAAGATAGAAGGCAAATCAACTGAAGGGATTACCCTCACTGAGGCAATGAAGAAGCTGCGAGGTGAGCCAGGAACCGGGGTAAAGATAACCATTCAGAGAGAAGGAGAAAAAAAATATCTGGAGTTTAATATCACCAGGGCCATTATCAAGTTTCCTAACATTAAACAAAAGATGTTACCTAATGAGATAGGATATATCAAGATCGTGGGTTTTATGGATCACAATACAGATGAGGACCTTAAAGCGGCCCTGGTCCAGCTAAAAGATAGGAAGATAGAAGGGTTCGTTCTCGATCTGAGATATAATCCGGGGGGACTTCTTTCTCAAGCTGTAGAAGTAGCCGATGAATTTCTCGACTCGGGAGTAATCGTTTCTACAAAGGGAAGAGACTCTTCCCAAAATCGGATTTACCATGCCCGTTCTGGAGGTGAGGCAGTGGATATACCTCTGGTAGTCCTGATTAATGGAGGAAGCGCTAGTGCCTCAGAGATCGTGGCCGGGGCAATTAAAGACCATAACCGCGGGATCCTGATAGGAACCAAGAGTTTCGGTAAAGGAACGGTGCAGTCGGTAATTCCCTTAACCAACGAAGGAGCTATCGCCTTAACTACGGCCAAATATTACACTCCTTCAGGAGAAAGCATAGAAGGCAAGGGAATTGAGCCTTATATGAAAGTGGAGGCCTTTAAACCAACTGAAGAAGAGAAAAAGACTTTAACCCAATTAAAAAAATCAAAGTCGGTGAAGGAATTTCTGGCAAAGTATCCCCACTGGGAGGAAATGGACCTACCTTTCCTCCTGGACAGACTTAAGAAAGAGGGGATTGAAGTTGAGGCTGATCTTCTAAAAAGATTTCTGCGGGAAGAAGACAAAGATGGGGAAAACGATTATCTTAATGACGTCCAACTTCTTAAGGCACTAAAAATATTGAGTAAATAGAGATGGCAAAAAAATCTCACAAAATTCTATACCTGTTAATTGGGCTAATTATTTGTCTAGCCGGAATAGGAGGCTTCTTTTACCTCAAGATTTCCATCTATCAGAAAGAGCTTTCCAGGATAGACTCAAAAGTTGATGAGGCTATCCAGGCACTTAATTTTTCTCTCTTAAACAAAAGAATAAAGTGGGTAGGGCCTTTTCCAATCTATCTCCAGGTGCGAGAAAGCCTGAAGGTTCCCTTTGACTATCCGCTGGATAGGCTCCCTGACCAAATTCAGAGAGAGCTATCGCGAAATTCGCTGAAGATCCACCAGGTCAAGAGAGAAAATCTTAAGGATCGCTATAAAATAGTGGTGAGTCTCGGCTTTGATGACAGAATTACCCATACTTTAGAATTCGTTCTCCACAAACTTAAGATTGCCTTACTCATTGATGACTTTGGATATTCTCAAGATAAGACGGTAGATTTTTTACTGAAAGAACTGGATTTACCTTTCACGATCTCGGTTATCCCTGGAACTCCTTATGCTAAAAGCATTGCTGAAGAGGCCCATCGGAATGGGAAGCAGGTTATTCTGCATCTTCCCATGGAGCCCCAAAAAAATTTTATCAATCGTTATCGATGGATAGTTCTTAACCGGATGAGCCCTGAACAAATCAGCTCACTGGTCAAGGAAGCAATAAAAGATGTACCCTATGTAGCCGGCTTAAGTAACCACATGGGGTCCCTCATTACCACCCAGGAAAAACCTATGCGGGCGGTGCTGGAGGCGGTAAAGGCCGATGGACTCTATTTTGTGGATAGTAAAACCGTCTCCAACTCCGTAGCCTTTCCTCTAGCTCAGAAGATGGGAATAAAGTCAACTCAGCGGCAAGTTTTCTTGGATAACCAAAAAGATTCGAGCTATATCGAATCACAATTTCAACTGTTGATCTCCTCCGCTCAAAAGAGAGAAAAAGCACTAGGGATTGCTCATGCCGATCCCATCACCGCGGAGGCTTTAAAGAAAATCTTATCTCGGTTGGAAAAAAGGAAGATACAGCTAGTCTATGTATCGGACATAGTAGGCTAAAAAATGGCCCCTCAAAATAGATATAGCCTTGATTTTGAAAAGCCAATTCTGGAGTTGGAACGTAAAATTGAAGAACTAAAGGGTTTAACCTCCAAGGAAGGATTGGACTTCGAGGAGGAGATAAACCGGCTTCAACAACGCTTGAAAAAACTTGAAAAAGAAACCTTTGCTAATCTTACTCCCTGGCAGAGGGTTCAGCTAGCCAGACATCCCAATCGCCCCAAATCCCTTACCCTGGCCGAATTGATCTTTGATGATTTTCTATTACTTCATGGAGATCGGTCATATTCTGATGATCAGGCCATTGTGGGAGGTTTTGTCAGAATGGGAGATGAGCGGCTGGTCTTTATCGGACATCAGAAAGGAGAATCAATCAAGGAGAACCTTTTCAGGAATTTTGGTATGGCTCATCCTGAAGGGTATCGGAAGGCAAAGAGGTTAATGAACCTGGCAGAAAAATTTTCTCGACCCGTAGTTACCTTCATTGATACCCCCGGAGCGTACCCTGGAATCGAAGCAGAAGAAAGGGGACAAGCTGAGGCTATTGCAGCAAATTTGGAGTACATGTCTCAGTTAAAGGTCCCTATTGTTGTGACCGTAATTGGGGAGGGAGGAAGCGGAGGAGCTTTAGGAATCGGGGTTGGGGACCGAACTCTAATGTTAGAGAATGCTATTTATTCGGTAATCTCTCCAGAGGGATGTGCGGCAATTCTCTGGAAAGATCAGACCAAAATAGAGGAAGCAGCAAAGGCTTTGCGAATCACTTCCCAGGACCTCCTGGATTTAAAAATTATCGATGACATCATCCCTGAACCCATGGGAGGAGCTCATCGAGACGTGGAACAAACAGCTCTCAATATCAAGCAGGCCGTAACTAAACACCTTAGAGAGTTAAAGGATCTGACTCCAGCAGAGTTAATTCAAAAAAGGTATAAGAAATACCGAGGAATAGGGAAATTTAAAAGAGGGTAAAAATGGAAGAAGAATACGGCGCTAAACAGATCAAAGTCTTAAAGGATCTGGAGGCCGTTCGCAAAACACCCAGCATGTACATCGGAAGCACCGGACCACGAGGACTACATCACCTCATTAATGAGGTGGTTGATAATTCCATTGATGAGGTCCTGGCTGGCTACTGCCAGAATATAAAGGTAACAATCCATTCTGATAACAGCATCACCGTAGTTGATGATGGAAGAGGCATCCCGGTAGCTCCCCATCCAGTTTATAAAAAATCCGCTCTGGAGCTGGTGATGACCTCTCTTCATGCGGGGGGTAAATTCGACAACAAGATATACCGGGTGGCGGGAGGACTTCATGGAGTGGGAGTCTCGGTAGTCAATGCTCTTTCTGAATGGTTAGAGGCAAAAGTAGCCCGTGAAGGTAGGATCTGGCGTCAAAGATATAAAAGAGGTAAACCTACAACCAAGGTGAAGTGTACCGGAGAGGACTCTTGCCCAAAAAATGGAACCGAGATCAGCTTTAGACCTGACCCAGAAATATTTGAATCCATAGAATTTGACTGGGAAAGAGTAACTCGTCGTTTGAGAGAACTGGCCTTTCTGAACCAGGGACTCAATATAGAGGTAGAGGATGAAAGAAGCGGTAGGAGGCGCACCTTTGCCTACGAAGGAGGAATTAGGACCTTTGTAAAGCACCTCAACCGGAATCGAGAGGTTCTTTTTAGTGAGCCCATCTACCTTCAAGGAGAAAAAGATAATATAGTCCTGGAGGCGGCCATTCAGTATAATCAAAGTTTTATCCAGGACATTTTCGCCTTTGTCAATGATATTAATACAGAGGAAGGAGGAACTCATCTTTCTGGATTTAAGTCCGGCTTAACTAGGACCATCAATGACTATATTAAGAAAAAGGAAAACAAGCCAATCGTTCTCTTAGGAGAAGACGTAAGAGAAGGTTTAACCGCTATTATTAATATGAAGATTCCCAATCCTCAGTTTGAGGGACAGACAAAAACCAGATTAGGCAATACCGAAGCCAAGGGAATTGTGGAGTCCATTGTTTATGAAAATCTCTCCCGATACCTGGAGGAGAATCCTACCATAAGTAAATTGGTAATACAGAATGTTGTCTCTGCCTCACGGGTGCGACAGACTGCCCAGAAGGCAAGGGAAATAGCCCGAAGGAAGGAAAGTCTGGGAGGAGGAGCCCTTCCTGGTAAACTGGCTGCTTGCTCCGAGGATAATCCCGAAAAAAATGAGCTTTTCATAGTGGAGGGGGACTCAGCAGGAGGCTCCGCTAAGCAAGGAAGAGATAGGCGTTTCCAGGCTATCCTGCCCTTAAGGGGAAAAATTCTTAACGTGGAAAAGACTCATCTACTTAAGATCCTCAATAATGAAGAGATAAAATCTATGATCGCCGCTATCGGCACCGGTATTAAGGAGGAATTCAGTCTGTCCGGACTGAGATATAGCAAAGTTATCCTTATGAGTGATGCGGATGTGGATGGAGCTCATATCAGGACTCTTATTCTCACCTTCTTTTATCGGTATATGCAGGATTTAATTAGAGAAGGCCATGTTTATATCGCCCAACCACCTCTCTATAAGGTTAACGGTAAAAATAAAGAATATTTTCTTTACCGCGAGGAGAGCTTAAAGGAATTAACGAAAGAGCTGGGTCAGCAAAAATTAGAGGTTCAACGCTATAAAGGTCTAGGGGAGATGAATCCCGACCAGCTCTGGCAAGCCACCATGAATCCGGCCACCCGCACCATCTATCAGGTTTCCATAGAAGATGCTGTCCAGGCCGATGAGCTATTTACCATCCTAATGGGAGGAGAAGTCGAGCCTCGTCGTAGGTTTATCGAGGATCACGCCCTGGAAGTGACCAACCTGGATATATAAATAAAAAAGGGGGTTACCATGGCTTTGGGAGGTAGAATTGCTCCGCTTTATCTGGAAGAGGAAATGAAGACTTCTTACCTGAATTACGCTATGAGCGTAATTGTGGGTCGAGCCCTACCCGATGTCCGAGATGGACTAAAGCCGGTACAACGAAGGATTCTTTACGCCATGCAGGGATTGGGTTTACTTCCTAACAAGCCTTACAGAAAATCGGCTCGTCTGGTAGGGGAGGTTTTGGGAAAATACCATCCTCATGGAGATATGGCCGTCTATGATGCTTTGGTAAGAATGGCTCAAGACTTTTCCCTGCGTCATCCTCTGGTTGACGGGCAGGGAAATTTTGGCTCTGTGGATGGGGACCCTCCGGCCGCTATGAGGTACACCGAGATAAGACTCTCGCTCATAACCTGGGAAATCCTTGAGGATCTGGATAAGGATACAGTCGACTTTCTACCCAACTTTGACAATAGCCTGGAGGAGCCTCTTGTTCTACCAGCAAAAGTGCCTAATCTCTTACTAAATGGGAGCTCTGGAATAGCCGTGGGGATGGCCACCAATATCCCTCCTCATAATCTGAGTGAGCTGGTGGATGCCTGTATCAGAATGATTGAGGATCCTCAAGTCTCTGTCGATGAGCTTTTAAAGATCATTCGAGGTCCAGATTTTCCCACGGCGGGGGTTATTATAGGGACGGAGGCGATTGAAAGAGCCTACCGGCACGGAAAGGCAAAGATAATCTTACAAGGAAAGGCCAATATTGAAACTACCCAGGACCGAGAAAGCATTGTTATTACTGAACTTCCCTATCAGGTCAATAAAGCAAAATTGATTGAGACAATTGCTGAGCTGTCTTCGAATAATAGAATAAAGGGGGTCAAGAATCTGCGGGATGAATCGGACAAAAAGGGAATAAGGATTGTGATAGAGCTTTCCCGCAACACTAACGCTGAGGTCATTTTAAATCAACTTTATAAATATACCCCTCTTCGGACGACCTTTGGAGTTATTCTCTTGGCCATACTGGGTGGTAAGCCACGCCTTTTGAACCTGGCCGAGATGCTCAGGTGCTATCTTGATCATCGTAAAGAGGTGGTTACCCGACGGACAAAATTCCTGCTTTCCCGCGAGCAAAAAAAGGCCCATCTTTTGGAAGGACTCAAAAAGGCTCTGGGGAAACTGGATGAGGTAATTAAGATTATAAGGTCATCTTCCAATCCAGAAGAAGCCAAGAATCACCTGATAAAATTGTTAAGGCTAAGTGATGAGCAGGCCCGAGCGATTCTGGAGATGAGGCTAGCTCGCTTGACCAGCCTGGAGAGGCATAAAGTGGACCAGGATTATGCCG
>JBHIAL010000009.1:0-15332 GCA_046758525.1 bacterium | reverse complement strand
TCCTTTTTCAGTGGTAAACTGGTAGATAGGTTTTCCTCCTTGCTGGTCATCCAGATAGTGACTATTGCCGGTATCCCCATCATTTTTCTATTGACTCTGGCCACCAGCCCTATTAGCTTGGCTTTACTTCTCATTCTTTTTGGGGTCTTTTACTCGGGTGTGTTCCCTCCCCAGAGCGTTTATTTGGCTGATTTAACCTCGATTTACGCCCGCGGGAAAATCTATGGACTAATCTACTGCTTATCCATCCTGGTGGGTGCGGCTGCTCCTGGGATAATAGGCCTGCTGGCTGATCACCTAGGACTAATTTTGGCCTTACAACTGAGTACTATTCCTCTTATTCTGGCGGGAGCACTTTTTATCTACCTTAAAACTTGCCACATCCCTGGATAGCTGGAAAACCAACCCCTCGGGGTAGCGTAAAATGCAGGGGACCTGGTTCAAAAATCCTTACAACCTTACAGGTTCTCTTATCTCAAACTTCATTTTCGCTCCTCTTTTTGTAACAACTATGTATTTTCGCCACAGTTCATCGTCTCTAGGCAAAGGCACAGCATCTTCAAAATTACTAAAATAAAGATGAGGTCCACGGCTTTCTTTTCGAATCCTCGCTGCTCCCATAATCATTTGTGCAACCTGTAGGAGATTGATAGTCTCTAAAGCAAAAATAAGACCTCTCTTGTCAGCATAGATACCTTTTTCCTCTATCTTTTTTAGCTTTTGGACTCCTTTCTTTAATCCTTCCTCAGTTCTGACGATACTAGCGAAGTGGGAAAGTGAGTTTTGTACTTGCTCACGACCCAGAGAAGCTTTTTCTCCTCTATTTTTATTCTGCAAATTGTTTAACCTCTGCTCCATATTCTCAATAATAGAGGGTTCTACATCAGGAAAGTAATTGGTCTTTTTTGCCTGCTTTAAAGCAGAAGACCCGGCAATCTTACCAAATACCTGGGAGTCAAGCAAAGCATTTCCCCCTGGTCTATTTGCTCCATGTTGACCTCCGGCACATTCTCCGGCTGCGTAAAGACCCTTAAGTATAGTCTGTCCTTTTTCTCCTATTTTAACCCCTCCTTGAAAGTGTTGAGCAGCTGGCGCTATCTCTATCTTAACTCCTTTTGACAAATCGATTCCCCTTTCTTGAAGCCAGGATACTGCCTCAGGGTTTATTTTCTTCAGTCTTGATAAAGGACTAACTTTAAGTTTTTCTTCCTTTAATAAATCTATCCCTTTTACCTTCTTATACCACTTCACTATTTTGGTTAATTCCTCCCATTTTAAATCTTGCGGATTATAGCTATAGTCCAAATAAACTTTCCTACCCTCTCTTAACTCTTTAAAAACAGCTATGTCAATTAAGTGGGATTTGTGCCCAAAAGATACTGGCCAGCTTGCTCCTTTCTGAAAAAGGGTAAGATAAATTTCATTTAAGCTGGTGCCTTGAGGAAAATAATTGATAAGAAACTCTTTCCCCTGATCATTTATTAACCTAGGTAGAGCGCGCATCATGCTCCCAGAACAAGCCAGTTTTGTCTTCACTGAGGAAAGTCCTATCTGTATGAATTCCATATTCACCAGTTCTGCTCCTGCTCGATAAGCCATAGCCCAGCCATCCCCAGTCATACCTTCAGGATAAACATTGATTCGGAAAACTTCTCCTGCCCCTCCGGTAGCCAAAATAGTAGCTTTAGCCGTAAATAAAACTAGTTTTTCCTCCTTATTTAACCCAAATGCTCCTATTACTCTATCACCAGAAGAAGAGACTATTAAATCAACTACCATAAGATCCTCTAACATCTTAACCCAGGTAGTCTTTAACTTTTTTATCAAGGCTTCTTCAATGTGGTTCGCCGTATAAGGTCCAGTATAGCAGGCCCGGGCATATTTAGAGCCATCAGTGACAAATTGATCCACTATACCTTCTTTTCTCACCCAGGGAACTCCTAACCTATCCAGATATCTAAAAGCCTCCCCAGAATTCTTGGCCAAAATTTGAGCCAAATTCTCATCAGAGGCATATCCCCCTATTCTATAGATGTCATCGGCATGATACTTCCAGTTATCCTCACCGCCCGGTTCGGTAAAAGGCATAGTAGCGTGAAAAGCCATTCTGTCAGAACAAGCATTAGCCGTTACTCCACTTTTGCCTAGTTTTCCCTTAGTGACTAAGATTACCCTTGCTGCAAAGTCTCTTTCCGCTATCTCCAGAGCCGCCCTTAAGGCTGCTCCCCCACCGCCAACTATCAATACATCACAGTCATATTCCTGCAATTTTTCCTTTCAAGGTATAAGCACTGCCTTCATTGCTTCACGAGCATCTACTGTCTTTAGTGCCTCTGTGGTCTCTTCCAACTTAAATTTATGGGTGATTAACTTTTCAAAAGGATGCTTTTTGCTCAATACTAACTTTACCGCCTGATAGAGATGCGAGGTATCACTGGCCCAAACTCCTTGAATTCTTACGTTCTTTCGTACTACATCCTCGTAGAAACTAATGGGAACTTCTCCAATAGGAGTGGCTACCCCAGGAAGGGCATAAATCCCTCCTGGGGTAGTCATCCTTAACCCCTCTTTAATTGCCCGGCGGGATCCGGTGCAATCAATAACTATATCTGCTCCTCGTCCCTTGGTTCTCTCCTTAATATAAGATAATCTCTCCTCAAAGGAAGTTTCGTCAATACTAAAGGTTTTCGTGGCTCCGAACTCCAAAGAGAGTCTCAACCTTCCCTCACTCCTCTTAGTGCCTATGATTATCACATCACCTGCACCCCTCTCCTGAGCTAAGACAAGAGCAAACATTCCCATAGGACCGGGTCCTTGAATGACGACAGTGTCTCCCTGACAAATATTGCATAATTCAATGGTATGGGCAGTAGTAGCTCCGGAACAAGAGGCAGGAACCAAGACTGCCGGATCAATTTGCTCTTCTATTTTAATAATCTTCGTTTCCTTAAGTAAAATTAAATGAGTAGCATAACAGCCATCCCTAACAATTCCATAAACTTGTCTCTTCGGACATAAGGAAGGCTGTTTCTTTACCGTGCAAAAATAACAATTCCCGCAGGTGAGCCCCCTATCCCAGATAATCAAATCTCCCGGATAAAGTCTTTTCCCCAGAATATCCTCTTTCTCTCCTTCAATATCCTCCACTACTCCCACTCCTTCGTGCCCTAAGATAAGGGGAAGAGAGGTGCGAGGATCTTCCCCTTTCCACATATGAACATCAGAGCCACAGACTCCAGCCACCTTTATTCCTACCAGAACTTCACCATCTTCTAAAGGAGCTAATGCACGTTCCTCAATTGTCAAAGGTTCATTAAATTTCTTTAAAACAGCCGCCTTCATCTTCATATTTTTAGACTCCTTAGCGGTTTTTGAGATACTTATCTATGACTATCGCAGCATTAAAACCTTCCAAAACCGCTTTGACAACGGTTCTACCTCCATTTATAACATCCCCACCTGCAAATACTCCTTTTCTGCTAGTTTCATAAGTACCATTTTTCACTTTTATTAATCCGTTGGTAGTAAATTGCACTCCACCTAAAGCATTCTTTACTTCTTCTGGTATTTTTTGACCTATAGCTTCGATACATATAGAAATACTTAATATATATTCCGATTTTGGAATTCTCTCTGGAACACGGTGCCCTGATATATCCGGATTGCCAAGCCTAACTCGGGCAACCTTTATCCCGCACAACTCGTTATTTTCATTTGTTACGTACTCTACTGGCTGACTTAAAAACAAGAAATGTATTCCCTTATCCATTGCTTCCCACTGCTGTTTCGGCCAGGCTGGCATTTGTTTTAAAGATCTACGGTACAAAAGATAGACATCTTTAGCTCCACAGTCTATCGCTGCTACCGCCGCATCCATGGCCACAGTTCCTCCTCCTATTACTGCTACCTGTTGGCCCTTTATTTGAGAACATATCTTGTTTGCTCCCAGCATCTTCAAATTTTTTAGGAAAGTAAGAGCGTCTAACACTCCTTTTATGTTTATATTTTTGAATAAAGTTACCGGCTCCTGAAGACCTATCCCTAAGAATACGGCATCATACCCCTCATTCAGTATGGAATCCAGATCACAATTTTCTGACAGTTTTTTTCCATATTTTATTTCAAATAAATCTAATTTTTTAAACCCTAAAGCCTCGATTTCCTTCTGTATTACATCGTAACCTATTCGATGCTTCGGGATATGAGTAGCTACCAGTCCTCCATCATGCTGTGAATCTCCAAATACGGTTACTGAGTATCCTTGTTCTACAAGATGGGCACTGCAAACAATACCTGTCGGTCCAAAACCTATAACTGCTACTCTCTTCCCAGTAGGCCGGCCAGGAATCAGTTTAGTGTACTTTCTTATTCTAGCTCCTTCAGAGACAAGTTTTTGAATCTGGCGAATGGGCACTGGCTCCCCATCTAGAATCTTTACAGTACATTTAGCCTCACAGAGTACCTCAGATGGGCAAACATATGCACAGATCTCGGGAATTATGTTTTGTTTCTTCATTATATTGTGAGATTTTCTTATATCCTCCTCCAGAAAGGCACGTATAAATCCTGGTATATCCATCCTGGCTGGACATCCTTCCACACAAGGAGGGCCAGAGCATTCCATGCAATTTGCTGCTAATTTTCTTACATACTCCGTATTTCTTAGCCGACCAGCTCTGTATATTGGTCCATAAATTTTAGAATCGCGAACTGCGCAACCCACCTGAGCCCCATCTTTCATCATCTGTATACAGGAAGAACAAGTAATACACAGTTTTTCTGGAGCTAAATCCTTATTTTTCAACAGTTCATTGGCAAAATTGGGATTTGCGAGAGCGGCTCTTCCTACCCCTATGAAACTAATCCATCCCTTTTGTATCATTGCCACTCCTACATTGGGGAAGAATTGCCTGAGCCATGAAAATCCCGTTCCCACGAAGTGAACCCCTGAAGCTTTCCTGCTAATTTCACAGGTTATGTCTATATTTCGTGAAATAGTTTTCAATGGGTGTTCTTCAGACAGGTACCCGCCAGCGATGGGATGATCATAAGGTCTCTCTAAATGAGAATTGTAATAAGGATTACCGACAGCAATATTAATAATCTCCACACCAGCTTCCCGAAGTTCTTTTATCAGGTTGGCAGGATCAGAAAGATCCGCTTCTAGGCTTCCATCCTTCTTCATCCCCCATCCCCAAGGATGAGGAATTCCATCATAAATATTAAGTCTGGTGGCAATGATTAGATCTGGAATATTCCTTTTTATTTTTTTCACCACCTCTTGCAAAAAACGAGTTCGGTTCTCGAAAGAGCCCCCGTACTTGCTCCTCTTACGGGTATAAGAGAAAAGCAATTCATGAAGAAGATAACCATGGCAGGCTTTAATATCCACCGCATTAAATCCGCACTCATACGCAATTTGGGCAGCTTTTACATACTCATCCTGGAGACTATCCAGTTCATCGTCGCTAATAAGAGAATAATCCAAATCTAAATCATAGCCCGGATCTAAAATCTTAGAATGATGAGTTATTATAGGAGCTGGCTGCCCTTTTGGGCTAGACTGCCTGCCGGAGTGAGTAAGTTGAAGAACTGTAAATGGACTCTGTTTCTCCCCCTTATAATTGAGAGCATTTCCCTCTATTATTTTCACCAACTTTTTAAAGCCTTCGGCAGAATCATTATTTATCCATAATTGGTGGGGACTCACTCTTCCTTCCGAGGTCACTGCGGTGGCCTCTATCCATATCATTCCCGCACCACCAGAAGCAAATCGTCTGTATCGGCGGTAAGTCAATTCGCCTGGGCTCCCATCATCCTTACCATCGCGTCCTTCTATGGGATTCACGCAGAGAGAATTTGGAATTTCTTTATTATTTACCATCACACTCTTTTTAAGGAGGTAAATATCCTCAGCGATGGGAATATTTACTCTCATTTTTTCTATATCTTTCTTAAGCTCAACAAGATTTCTGTATAAAAAGGAAGTCTTTCCCATTCTCATCGGTTTATTTAACCTTCTGATTAATCTAATATTATACAATTCAGAAACTACTTAGGAGATATAACCCTCACCTATCTTTTTTAAAATCTCCAGACATTTTTTGCTTTCTTTAATCTTAGGCTCCAGATGAGTTTCTATAGCTATATAACCACTATAATTATCCTCAGCCAGAGCTTGTATTTGCCCCTGGCAGTCTATAACTCCTTTTTTCGCTGTAAGGTATCTTATTTTCCCCTTTATATCTTTAAATGCTCTTTTTATATGGATATTAACGACATAGTCTTTTACAAATTCATAGCCAACAGGATAAGGCACCTCTCCCGCAGAAAAAGCATTCATCGGATCCCAGTTTATCTTCAAAGCCCTGTTATTCACATCTCTTACAATTTTAGCTGTATTTGCTCCTGTATCAGCCCACCACCCTGGTTCATTTTCCAGCATCAGAGTAAATCCCTCTCTTTTGGCTAAATTAGCTGCCCCTCCTATAATCTCAATTACTTGCTCATAATCTGCCTCTTTATCCTGAGGACTTCTTTTAACTCCAAAAATAGTTATCCTATTAGTATTAAATTCTCTGGCTAATTCGAAAGTTTTCTCTAATAATTTTTTTCTGTGAATTTCCATCTCCTCTGAATTTAAAGGAACTTTAAATACGCCAGGGGAAAGAGTGGTAATATTAATTTGATATTTTTTAATGACTTTTTTAATTATATCTATACCTTCTTGAGGAACACAGGGAATCCTGTTGAGCCAGACGTCTCTTATCTCATAGTTGCGCAGTCCCCACCCGTACCCCATCTCCACCGCAGATTGAAAATCTTCACTTAGCTCATCAGAAACAATTGATAATTTCATAACCAATATTCTCTTTTTAAATTAAGATTTTCACTGTGCGTCTCTGACACAACGAAAGCCAAGGTAGCCGTTCGTGCTCTCAGGCCTAAGAAAGTAGCGATAAGAACAGCGGAAGTACTTGGCGTAAACATGAACGGGCCCACTCCAACCACTTTACACCACCTTCAGTTTGATTCCCCTTCTCATTCAAGAATTGGCAAAACTGTTCATTTGTTACCTCATACTTATCAATATAGAAAGCATCAAGGTAGACTTTGTGGACTGGTCCTTCTCCAAAGAATTCATCAGAACCCATAGTAAACTCTCCCGCAGGAATGAGAACCATGGCGACTTTTTCCTGGGCATAGGTAGAATTAGCCGCGGCGGCAAAGACAAAATTTACAACCATCCCCAAAAATAGTAGATATTTTCTCATTTTTTTTCTCCCTATGTTTTCCTTCAGGGGGTCATTACCAAAAAATCTCCTTCTAACTAAAAAGGGAGAAAGGCAACAACCTCATCTGCTGGAGGATATCCCTCAGCATCTCTTGTTTATCCTTATTTAGGGATTTAACGGGAGCCCTGGTTGTTCCAACCTTTATTCCCATAAGTTCAAGAGCATCTTTTATTACTACCGGAAAACTTCCCAGGCTAAAGGCCAGTCTTAGGGGAGCTAAGTTAGCCTGAGCCTTTTTGGCTCGCTCTATGTCTTCTCTCACATATGCCTCATAAATTTCTACCACTAATCTTGGGGCAACATTCGCTGTAGCAGGAATAATTCCTCTTGGTGCAAATGACATTTAATCTCTCTTTTTGGTTTTATTTCTAGAGAAAATCCAGATTGGCAATGTATTTAGGCTTATTTCCTCTAAGGACATCAAGTACTCCCTCGGCTACTCCAGTAGCCATCCTAATTACACACTCTTTAGTAAGAGCAGCCATGTGGGGGGACAAAATAATGTTTTCTATCTTAAGTAATGGGTTATCTGGAGCCGGAGGCTCCTGAGAGAAAACATCGGTAGCAGCACCAGCAATCCATTTCTCCTTAAGAGCTTTGGCCAGGGCTTTCTCGCCTACTATTCCTCCTCGCGCTACATTAATAAGAAAGGCGGTAGGTTTCATAAGTTTTAGCTCTTTTTCTCCAATGAGATCTCTGGTGTCTTTAGTAAGGGGGACATGGATAGACACAAAATCTGATTCTTTCAGTAGCTCTGGCAAACTATCACATAAGCTGACCCCCATTTCTTTGGCTTTTTCTGGAGAAAGATAAGGATCATAAGCTAAAAGCCTCATATTAAAGGCAGCTTTACACTTTTTGGCTAAGGTAGAACCGACCCTTCCTGCCCCAACAATTCCTAGAGTTTTCCCGTCTAAGTCTACCGCCGCAAATTCTTCTCTTATGGCAAAATTTTCCCCCCGTGTTGCTTTATCAGAAATAACTAACCTCTTAGCTAAGGCAAGGATAAAGCCCATTGTATGTTCAGCTACCGAAACCATATTAGCATTAGGTGTATTTACAACAGGAATTCCTCGCCTAGAGGCAGCTTCAATATCTATGTTATCTATCCCTACCCCATGTCTACCAATTACCTCTAACTTATCGGCGGATTCGATGATCTCTCTGGTAAAAGGAGCCGTCCTCACTATAACTCCATGAATTCCCTTAATTTCCTTACACACTGTCTCCACAGAAGAATCCGGGGCAAGGATAACGTCGACTTCTTTTCTTAAAAGCTTTATCCCGCTTTCATGAATGGGCTGGACAATCAGTACTTTTTTCCTCATCAAACCCACAATTCGATCACCTCAAATTATTCAAGAAGTTGACCATAACCTACCGGATTTCATTTTAGCTTTTTCATTAACTCCCTGCTAAAAGCAGGAAGATCCTTGGGAAGACGAGAGGTGATGATATTCCCGTCCACGACTACTTCTTTGTCCTGGTAATCTGCTCCACCTTGAACTAATTCCTCTTTTACCGAAGGAGCACAAGTAGCTTTTTTCCCTTTTAAAAGACCTGCTGAGAGAGGAATCTGAGGTCCATGACATATGGCAGCTATAGGCTTCCCCTGTTGGAAGAACTCCTGCGTTATTCTCAAAACATCCTTGTCTTGCCTTAACTTTCCAGGAGCCTTACCTCCTGGCAGGATCAATGCATCGTAGTCTTCAACTTTCACTTCTTTCAGGGTAAGATCTACCTCCATCTCAAGATTACGTTTACCCGTAATCGTCGCCCTGGAAAAAGAAGCAACTTCTACTTCTATCCCTTCTTCCTTTAGCCGGTAGTAAGGATAAAAAAGTTCCCTGTCTTCTGCTCCATCAGCACTGATAATTAATCCTTTCATCCTTCAACCTCCTATCTAATTAATTTCACCAAGTTCAAAAATCTTGCTATTTCTTAACTTAGAGCGTCTATCTATCTTTTTGAACTTTATCCTCCTTTTTACCTCTCTTGCGGTACCTTATAACTTTCTGCCCATTCCAAGCTTAATCGTAACGTATCAATAGTGTCCTCAGGTTCATAAAATGGCTTCTTTTCGCCTAACACTGAATCAATAAAACACCTGCTTTCTTGCAAAAAACCACCCCCAACCAGTGTATCATCAGAAGACTGAAATTTTTCAACTCGATTTCCCCTGGTAATAATTACCTGACTTTTTCCAAACATCCCGCCAAAAGTCTCGCAAGTACTATCATCAGCAATAGCTACACTTCGTTCTGAAGATTTGCCTCCTGCTAAAGTAAAATACATGATGCTCTTTTGACCTTCTTTATGCTCAAAAACAGCAATACCATTCCCTGCACAAGCTGGAACTTCTGGTATTTTATTAGAAGAAAAGTAGGCTTTTGTAACTTTTCCGCAGATCCATTTTGCCAGATCAACAAAATGTACTCCAAATTCCATTATTTCTGGGCCTAATAACTCGTTCTCTTTTTTTGCTATCTGGTTGTAATCTGTTTTACCGATATTGACGAATGCTCCTCTTATTTTTTCTAACAATAAAATATTTATCCTTCTTTCCTCGGAGAATTTTTTTACTTTTTGATACGTTGGTGAGAACCTACGGTTATGGCCAATAAACAAAATGTGCGAATTTCGACGAGCTTCATTGCACATAGCCTTTGCTTCATCAACATTCATAGCAATAGGTTTTTCACAGAATACGTGGTATCCCCTTTTTAACGCTGTCACTGTCATTTCCTTATGGAAAACAGTTGGGCTGCAAATATAAACTGCGTTTAAATTCTCCTCCTCAAACATTTCCTGATAGTCCTGGTAAAAATTTGCACCAATACCAGAAGCTAAAGATAATCTTTCTTTAGTCTTTGCCCTGGCACAGATTCCTTTGATTTTGACTTCCTTCATCCTTAATAAACTCGGAATATGAAACTCTGTAACTACTCTCCCTAAACCTATAACACCAACATTTATCATTTATCCCCCTTTTTCAATTATTTCATGCCCGTTATAGTAATACCCTTAACAAAGAATTTCTGAAGACATAAAAACATTATAAGTATAGGAGCAATTACCATCACAGAAGCAGCAAGATATTGATCAAATTCAATAAAATACGGATCTACAAGCGAAGCTAATCCTACCGTTATAGGAAATAATTTTTCCGTACTAGCTACTATTAGGGGCCATAGTAATTCATTCCATCGCCACACAAACTCAAGGGTAACCAGGGCAGCTAAACTTGTTCCTAGTAAGGGAAGGGCAACTCGCCAATAAATTCCCAATGGACTGCACCCATCTATTTTAGCTGCATCTATCAAATCTCTGGGTATACTCCGCATAGCTAACTGCATAAAAAAAATACCAAAAGGATAGACCATACGAGGCGCTATCATCCCTACATAAGAATTAAGCAAGTGAAGTTTAATTTCCAAAAGGTATAAAGGAACAATAAGAATAGTGAAAGGGATCATAATCAGACAAATTGCTGACCAGGAAAGAATAGTCCCAATTTTTGAAGGATATACAACAATGACAAAGCCAATCAAGCTACTGGTAAAAAGTGCTATGGCTACAGAACCACCGGCATAAATAAAGGAGTTTATGAAAAAGCGTATCCAGATAGGCCTCCATACCTCAATATATCCTTCCACAGAGAATAGATGTGGCCACCAGGTAGGAGGAATTCGGATAATCTCACCTCCTGTTTTAAAAGAGGAGGAGAACATCCAATAAAGAGGAAAAACATAACAGATTATGAGGGCAAAAAAGAATCCATATAATACTAATTTCCCCGCTTTAATTTTGTGTTTTTCTTTCATCGAATTTCTCCATTCACAAAGTTAACTAATATTCGAATTTCTGCCGAATGAATTTAAACTGCAGGAGAGTAACTCCTAAAATCATAAGAAATAAAATTGTTGCCGCCGCGCTGGCATAACCCATTCGATTATTGTCAAAAGCATTGAAATATACATAATATAACATAACATTTGTAGAGTTAATCGGCCCTCCGCGACCTCCTTGTGCGGTCAAGGTCATAATATATACAGCTTCAAATGTCATAAAAGCGCTAATTGTACTTGTAACTACGACAAAAAGTGTAGCTGGAGTAAGTAATGGTAAGGTAATTGCCCTGAACCTCTGCCAAGCGCTTGCCCCATCAATTTCTGCTGCTTCATAGAAAATTCTGGGAATTGCTTGCAATCCGGCAAAATATAAAAGTATCACATAGCCAGCTCTTTGCCAAACTTTCATAATTGCAATGGAGGTCAGAGCTAATTTTGGATCCTCTAACCACCTTATTACCTCCTTCATTCCCACTTTACTTAAAAGAAAGTTAAATATTCCGAAACGGGAGGGATGATATAAAAACTTCCAGAGTATTCCGATAGCCACTATTGGCAAAACATAGGGAGCATAAAAAGATAAAATACCCAGCCTTTGAAATGCTGTATTTTTTATTTTATCTATCATTGTGCTTACTGCTAATCCTAATATTATCTGGGCAGGAACAATCAATATCGCAAAATAAAGGGTGTTAAGAACAACTTTTCTAAAAACTTTAGAGCTAAATAGTGCCCTATAGTGAGCTAAGCCAATCCATGATTCCTTTAAACGGCCAAGACCGGCTAATTGAAACCCTAATATAAATGTTTTAATAAGGGGGTACCACCAAAATAAAATCAAAAATGCGAGCCCCATTATTATCACAGCGAGGGCGGTTTTATTTTCTGGAAGTAATCTTACATTTTTCATCTTATCCTCTTTATAAATAGAAAAGGAGGGTAAGGCTACCCTCCTTTTCTATGCATTTCTCTTATCAACTTTGCTGTGCCTTATACCACTCTTCGCCAAAGATAAAGCAGTCTTCCGATCGCCTTTGCAAAATCTCGTTCACTTCCTCCTCAGTCTCCTGCAGTGTCTCAGCCATCGGCGCACCGGCCATAATTTTATCTACCATTGTCCCGAGAATCAACTTTCCTATCTCGTCTGGATAGAAACTATAAGGAACGCCATTCTCTACAGCTTCTGCCAGAGCTCGATATGGATCTTTTCCAAATATCTCAGGTTTATGCGCCTCAACACGTGCAGGGATTAACCCTCTCAACATAGACCAACCTAATTGAAAATCTGGTGAGGTTATAAACTTGTAGAATTCCCAGCTAGCTTCTTTCTTCGCTGGATCTGTGGAACTTACGAATAATCCCATACTGGGGCCGTAGGAGCCATAAGGAGGGTTACCAGTAGGAGTTGGCAAAACTCTGGTTCCAAAAGGTGTATCCGGATAACCCGTTAGCATGCTCCCAATCCACCATGTCCAGTTATAGACAAAAGGAGCCTTCCCCTGGCCAAAAGCTTCGTTCGCACTTAAACTTACCCTGCTTGAAACCTTATACTTATCATAAATATCTAGCAAAAACTGGAATGCATCCATAGCTGGTTTATCAGCAAACATCGCCTCTTCCTCATTTCGGAAAAGGAAACCACCGTTTTGGTAAAGCAAGGCATTCCACATTGACCCTTCTCTTCCTCTTATAGGAAAACCCTGGATATCCTTGGTAAGGTCTGTCATTTTCTGAGCTACAACAATAAACTCATCCCATGTATCAGGAATATCTAAAGGAGTATACCCGTATTCTTTGAGCATTTCCGGATTATAGAACAATACAGCTGCCATATCTCCATTGGGGAACCCGTAGTATTTACCATCCAATTTATACATGGTAGCTTTAGGGCCGTACATTTCAAGAATCTCTTCTTCAGTGTATATCTCTTCGGGGATAGATTGCAACACCTCTGCATTAACCATGACTTTGAATACATTCTCATCTATATAGACAATATCCGGCCCTTCTGCCCCCCCTGCAGCACCCGCTAACAATTTCTGTTGTACTGCGTCCTCAGGTATACCTACCAATTCCACCTTGATATCAGGGTGTTCTAGTTCAAACTTTTGCACCTCTTCTCTGCTGTAATCCATTATAGGCTTTCGTACTGTCCACCAGGCCGTTATTGTAGTCTTGGCTAAAGCCATCCCACCCCAAAGACTCATCAAACTCAAAATTACTAACGTCACCAACAGTTTACTCTTCATTCCATCCTCCTCTTTGATTTAGATACCCGAGACATTTTTCCCTCATCTCTCACCTCCTCTTTAAATTATTTCTCGGAATCTAGTAACTGTTAAACCCATGAAAACTAGTTTTAAGTATTGTCTCTCCGGAAAAAAGTTCTGAAACTCTTTTTAAAATAGAGTCTTTTTGAGTAATTTGGCAAATTTAAAATTTAATTTTTTCTGCTAACTCCTCTAAATACTTTTTAGATTTTCTTCGCCTATACCTTCAAGTTCAATGTTCTTGAATCCCATCCCAGCCATCTCTTCAATTACCTTGTAAGTATCGCCCATGTTGGGAGGATACCCATATTTACTTATTGCGTAAATCCAACAGCAGCTTATCTTCATTTATTAATTTCCTTTTTGGCGCTTTAACCGCTTAATAACTCTAAGTGTAGCTGTCATGGTGTGTTCTCGAGTTAATCTTTCTGCAAGTTCAATATTTTTAGATCTGATCGCTTTAACAATGTTTCTATGTTCGACAAGGGACATTTCCCAAGACGAGGGTGCAGAAAGTCCTAATCTTTGGTATCTTCTTATCGGCAAGATTATACTTTCATAGAAATAAATAAGCTTTTGATTCTGACTCATCTCTATTATTTTTCGATGAAACTCAATGTTTAATCTTTGAATCTCTTTAAAATTATTCTCTTTTATTTTTCCCTCCATTAGGTCAAGGATTGAATCTATTTCAGATATTTCCTTTTCACCTATGATAGGAATGGCTAATCTGGTGGCAAAACTTTCCATCATGCTTTTCATTTCATAGATTTCCTTAACTTCCCGTATAGAGAGTTTTGAAACAAATGCTCCCTTTCTCGGCACCAAGATAATCAAACCTTCTGTGGATAGAATTCGGAAAGCTTCTCTTATGGGAGGACGGCTAATGTTTAAGGCATCGGAGAGTTGGCTTTCATTTAGTTTTTCCCCGCTCTTGATATTTCCAGAAATAATATTTTCCCGCAAAACATCGGCAATTTTCTCACTCATTAGCTGAGAGTGAAGTAGACCAGATCTTATCTTTAATTGACTTATATCCATATTTTTTGCCGCATTAGCCTAGTTTTCCAAGGAAGACTGAATTTAGGTTTTTCAGAGAAGTTATTGTCTATTGTCTATTATATACGAAATTAATATTTTGTCAAGAGCCATGACCGACAGTTCGAAAAATTCAAAGTTAGGCGTGAGTATGAGAGTAGACCTTGAGTTGTGGGCTTTCAAGAAGATGAGAAGTAACCTTTGACAAGGCCGCTAGGTAATGATAAGATAAGTCTAGATCCTACCGGTGCAGATGACCTCTTTCTGGGGGGATTTGCCTACGGGATCTTAAAGGGATATTCTCTGGAAAAATGCGCCCAGATTGCTAACTACTGTGGGGGTCTTGTCGTCAGGAGAGTAGGGATACCGACGAAGATAAAAATAAAAGAAAGTTTGGTATGAAAGCTTGTTTATTGTTGGGATAATGTTCAGAAGAAAGATAATCTTTGCAGACAATGATTTCACCCTCAGTTGGCCTACCGGTGATCTCGGCACCCAAGAACTAAGAAAGATTGAGGCAGGCCTCAAGGCTATGCCGGAGAAATACTGCTTGACGGACAAGCAGAGAGGCTTTCTCAGGGAGTTTCTTGAAGAGGGAGTTCTGGTGGTCCTCTCGGGGGCTTCCATTGAGCAGCTAGAAAAAAGACTGGTAGACCTGATTGAGGCTAAATTAAGGTATAAAATCATTGCCTGTCCAGTTAGTGGGGCTGAGGGTTATATCTACACTTCGGTCAGGACTTCGAAACCTATTTATTCAGCTCAACAGAGAAGACAGATCTGGAGTTATTCTAAAGAGCTTCTGACTCCTTCTCAACGAAAAGCCTGGTCGAGTGCAGTTGATGAGATAGCTGAGATCCTCCGATTTTCTAAAGAGAAGG
>JBHIAL010000008.1:0-18237 GCA_046758525.1 bacterium | reverse complement strand
GGCAAATGCAATCTCGGCGGCTTTTGCCGCGGCCGCGCTTGCCTGGGCCACAGACTCCGGGATGTCCACCGGTCCTTCACAATAGCCACAGACAAATATCCCTGATCTGGTGGTCTCCAGAGGAGAGAAGGGATTGGTAGCGAAGAAGTTAAATTCGTCCAGTTCGGTGCCGAGAACCTGAGCAAGTTCCTTCACCCCGTTACGGGGAACCAAGGCTGTAGCCAGAACTGCCATATCAACTCTCATTTGCTTTACCTTTCGAGACTCGGTGTCCTCATACCATATGACCGGGTCGCCCTTTGTGTCCTGGGTTATCTCAGCTGCTCTCCCCCTGATATACTTCACCCCGTACTCCTCTTTAGCCCTCTTTATATATTTCTGGAATCCCTTTCCTGAGGCTCTGATGTCAGTATAAAATATAAAAGACTCCATCTCAGGAATATGTTCTTTAGCCAGGATAGCTTCTTTGGTAGCATGCATACAACATACAGCCGAACAGTATCTATTATTTCGAAAATCTCTTGAGCCCACACACTGGATGTATCCGATCTTCTTCACCTCTTTTCTATCAGAAGGTTTTTCCAAACGTCCCCCCGTGGGACCGGAGGCACATATGAGTCTCTCATATTCCAAAGAGGTAATCACGTTCTCATAGGTGCCATATCCGTACTGCGGCAAAATAGAAGGATCGTAAGGATCAAAGCCGGTGGCTACAATAACTGCTCCTACCTTCAAAGTTAATTCGGTGTCTTTTTGTTCATAATCGATGGCATTTTTCTGACAGACCTTCTTACAAATTCCGCATTTTCTCCGGGTTAGATAGATACAATGCTCCTTATCAATGGTCATTACTCGGGGAACGCATTGAAGAAAGTAAAGGTATATGGCCTCTCTTTTCCTCAAGCCCCTATCAAACTCATCGGTCACTTTAACCGGGCAGCGGGGAGAGCACTCCCCGCAGCCGGTGCACTCGGCCTCATCTACGTATCTGGCTTTTCTAATGACTTTGACCGTAAAATTGCCGGCTGAACCACTTACCTTCTTAACCTCCGAATAGGTAAGAGTATTGATATGGGAGTGACCAAAGCAGTCCGCCATCTTGGGGGCTAATATGCATATGGAGCAATCATTGGTGGGAAAAGTCTTGTCCAGTTGAGCCATTCTCCCCCCGAGGCTGGGCGTTCTTTCCACCAGATGAACCTTTAGACCCATATCGGCTAAATCCAATGACGCTTGAATCCCAGCTACCCCTCCCCCGATTACTAAAACGTCCTTAGCCACCTTACTCACCTTAAAAGGTATTCATTTTTTATGGTTCTTCGCTCTGAGGTTCTCCTCGGCTCTTAGCTTCTTTCTCTTAGAAAAGGAGAATATTTTGGCCATCATTTTTGTCTTTTCTGTCCTGCGGGTCTCTGAGTCCTTGATCGGTCTTTCTTCAATGTATCCCAGACGCAAGGCCTCAGAGTAAATCCTCTCTCCCAGAGTAGTTCGTATTAAAGTAGTAGTATAGCCATCGAGGGAACCAAGACCCCCTAGAGAGATATCGGCGTATTCATTAGCGAAATCAGAACAAACCAGACATGCAGGTCGAGCTACCTGATCTACTTCTTCAAAAGGTACATGCAGGGTTCTACCGTCATCGAGAGTAAGGATTAAATCATCCTTAATGTTCAATTTTATCACGTCTTCCATTTTTATGTTCATCTTCTTTTCCAGCCTCTCTTTGGCCAGAGTGTCAAAGGAAAAGTTTTCCATACAGAATAGACCCAAGGTGTATTTGATTATATGAGAGGGCACCACCCCCAGGATCTGCATCTTCCTGATGGTATGGATTTGACAGGGGGTGCCTACCATGGCCGTATGAAGGAGGTGGCTTTTCTCCAGGCTCTTCACTGCGGAAATGGTAGGAGAATAGGTGGTGTATTTGCCTCCTAGTTCCTCAAGATGGGTGGACTTTGAGAATTGAGATCCGGCGGCAGCGATAAGATCATCCTGGGAGGTGACAATGGCTGCTTCACGGCTAAAAGGGCCAGTCTTTTTGGAGACGATGGCCCCATTTATGAGGTTATGATCCAGCATATAGACTAAGAGAGAGGTAACCACCCCTCCATCAGTACAGATCTCATGGATTTTCTTATCGGTGGTCTTGGCTGAAGCAACCTTGCCATAAATTCCGATGGGAGGCTTCCATCCCAGCTTTTCTTGGAGTTCATCATCCAGAGCCTTTATCTGAGGACATACGAGGTAGCATATTCCACATTTCAGGCAGTTATCCTCATTTAAATATCTGGGATTGCCGTCTTCACCAATTTCCAGGGCATCCAGTTTGTCTGCGGAACAGAAAGAAACACAACCCCCGCATTGGCCGCATAAGCCTTTGGCTTGAACCTCTTTTTCCAGGTCACTAAAGGTCTTTACCTCATCCTCTTTTTTCTTCCGGCTCATCAATACCCTCTTTACCCTGTTAGATGTTCCCTATCTAACAGGGTTTACTTTAGAGATCTACTGTTAATGCCTCTCCGGCTAAATTGGTAATATCCTTGATCTCTAGCTCCATATCTAATGAGCTCAAAGCGCACTTGAGGTGAATCTGGCACTTGGGGCAGCCGGTAATGAGGATCTCTGCCCCGGTTGACTTTGCCTGATTTAGTCTTTCCTTTTGAATTTGCTTTGAGCAATTATCACAGTTGATCCATCCGGTGGTGCCACAGCACAGGGAATTGCTTCGATCTCTCTCCATTTCTATAAATTTTACTCCGGGGATGTGGTTGATGACTTTTCTTGGCTCTTCATAAATTTCTTCAAATCTACCCAGTCGGCAGGGATCCTGATAGGTCATCCTTGCTTTGATTTGGTTAAATTCTATCCCGTTATCTTCAACTAGCCGGGAAAGAAACTGAGAAATATGAATGGGTTGAAATTCCTGGGGTCCAAAATATTTGGGATATTCTTCTTTTATGGTATGAAAGCACTCCGGACAGGTAAATATCACCTTTTTTGCTCCACTTTTTTCAATTAACTTAAGATTGTAGCCGGCTAATTTCTTAAAGCTCTCTAAATCACCGGACCAGAGTAAGTCGTGACCACAGCATAGTTCCTGGCTACTAACAATGGGGTTGATCTTTACCGAATTTAATATTTTTATGGCATTCTTAGCGATATCCAGACATTTTGCTCCGATATCCTCAAAGATAATCTCAAAATAGGGTAGACACCCCACAAAATACAAATAATCACTAGTAGAGGAAGTGGTAAGATTCTGGGAAATCCAGGAAATTCTCCTCTGGGGTGGGTTTTTGGTCATGATCTCCATTATTGTCTGCATCAAGCCGTTATGTGAGTAAAGTCCGTGTCGCCCGAGCTGAAATACCTCTATTCTTATGGACTTGATGAACTCAACATAGTCAACATCATAGGGGCATCGGCTACTACAGGTTCCACAGGTTAAACATGACCAGAGGTCCGGGTCCTCCTCTACTCTTTTCTCAAATCCAAAAACTGCTTTTCTTACCGTCAATCTCGGTGAATAACCGGGACTTGTCCGGGATATGGGGCAGCTCCCGGTACAGACGGCGCATCCCAAACAATTATAGGCTCTCGTTCGTTTGACGATCTCCTCAAAATTCATTGAGCAGCTCCCAAGGGACTGGGTCCCATTTTTTTTATGAGCTCGGTAAATTCCTCTACGGTGCGGGCAAATTTTGCCCCCTCCGATGCGGAAATCCACTCCAGCTTAAGTCTCTCAACCTCCACTCCCAATAGTTCTACTATCTTTTCCGTTATCTGGATCTGGGCCTGGGCATTCTTATTGCCGGAGATATAGTGGCATTCCCCGAGATGACAGCCGGTTACCAGCACGCCATCGGCCCCAAATTGAAAGGCCTTAAGGATAAAGGTAGGAGTAATTCTTCCCGAACACATTAGCTTAATCAACCTTACCTGGGGAGGGTATTGGATTCTACTGACCCCGGCTAGATCCGCCCCGGCATATGAGCACCATCGGCAGGTAAATACCATTATTTTAGGCTCGAAGGAGACTCTTGCCTCAGATTTTCCTATTTTTTTGGTCTGATTCAGGCTATATTCCATTTTCCTACTTGGCTTCATTGACCAGAGCAGCCTCCAGCATGCTGACTATCTGATCGTTGGTATAGTGCATAGGGGTGATGGCACCGCTGTGGCACACCACTGAGCAGACGCCACATCCCTTGCAGACAATGGGATTTATTCTGGCCACTAGGGCACCAGCCTCGTTTTTTTTCATTTCAATAGCATTAAATTCACATACCTCTATACATTTCTCACATTCCCTGCACCTTACTTCATCTACGGCTGCCACTATCCCCTCAGCTTCAACGTAATCCTTTGAGAGAATAGTAGCCGCCCTGGCTGCCACCCCGCTAGCCTGAGATATCGACTCCTCGATAAATTTTGGCGAATGGGCAAGGCCGCAGAGAAAGATCCCTTCCGTAGCAAAATCGAGGGGCCTGAGTTTTATATGGGCTTCAAGAAAAAAGCCGTCCTCAGTACGGGGAACTTTGAGCATATTAGCCAGTTCCTCATTAGGATAGGGAACTATGGCTACATTTAATACCGCCAGATCAGGCTGGAGCACCAGTTGTTCACCTAACAATAGATCAGGAGTAATCACCTGAAGTTTCCCCATTTTAACAGTTACCTCTGGCTTATGTTCATCATCGTACCTTAAGAAAAGTATCCCTTCTTTTCGTGCCTTTCGATAATAATCTTCCTTGAAGGCATAAGTCCTTATGTCTTTATAGAGGATGTACACTTCTATGGAGGGATCGATTTCTTTTATCTTAAGGGCATTCTTTATGGCCTCAGCACAGCATATGCGGCTACAGTATCTTCTCTCCTCATTTCTCGAGCCCACACACTGGATCATGACAATTTTCCTGGCCGCTAATTGGTGGTCAGCTATCCTTTCTTCTAACTCTGACTGGGTTATTACTCGGGGATCTCTTCCATACAGGTACTCTTGGGGGACATATTTTCTACCTCCGGTGGCGACTACGATTATTCCGGATTTGAGCCTCTTTCCTCTCTGGTTATGGCGTATTTTAATATTAAAATTTCCCACATATCCACCAATATCGGTAATTTGAGCCCTAGTATATACCTTGATGCGGGGATCAGTGGTGACCCGGTGGATGATCTTGCGGAGAAATGCCTGAGGATCTTCCCCGGTTAGAAGATAGTGAACTCTGCGAAGTTCACCTCCCAGATCAGCCTCTCTCTCAATTAAGTGAACTTCATAGCCGTTGTCAGCTATTCTTAGGGCAGCCTTCATTCCTGAGAGACCCCCACCAATTACCAGAGCTGAGTGGTTCACCTGCTGAGGTATAGTCTGTAGTGGTCGCAGCAGCTTCGCTTTGGCGGTGGCCATTTTGACCAGGTCCTTTGCTTTCTGGGTAGCCTTCTCCTTCTCATGCATGTGGACCCAGCTACACTGATCCCTTATGTTAGCCATTTCGAATAGATAAGGATTCAATCCAGCTTCCTTAATAGTATCCTGAAAGAGGGGTTCGTGAGTTCTGGGAGTGCAGGCCGCCACCACCACCCTATTTAAACGGTGTTCTTTTATTATTTGCTTTATCTTTTCCTGATTGTCTTGAGAACAGGCGTAGAGATTTTCCTCCGCATAAGCCACACTTTTCAGGGTCCTTGCATATTTGGTGACGCTACCTACATCAACCACCCCAGCAATGTTGATTCCACAATGACAGATAAAAACTCCTACTCGTGGTTCCTCCTCCCGGAGCAGAGCCAGTTCTTTGGGATATTCTTTGGTCTTTATCAATTTGCCCCTTTCCGATGAGAGCAGGCCAGAGGCTAAAGCAGCCGCACCAGAAGCGCCGGCAATGGTATCCGGAATGTCTTTGGGTCCTGAAAAAGCGCCAGATACATAGATTCCCTCTTTACCTGTCTCAAGAGGTGAGAGAGCACGGGTGGCACAGAAATTATAGCGATTTAATTGGATGTTCAAGATCCTGGCAATTTTCTCGATATCTTCCGGTGGTTCCATACCTACTGAGAGAACCACCAGGTCAAACTCTTTATTCTTCATTTGGCCGTTTTCGTCCACATATTCTATATTCAGATTCGAGTCCAACGTCTCTTCAATCCCTGATATTCTGCATCGGGTGTATTCTGTTCCTTCCTTCCTGGTTTTTTCATAGTATTCCTCCGATCCTTTTCCAAATGTTCTTACATCGAGGAAGAATATTTGAAAGTAGGCATCGGGGAGGTGCTCTCTAGCTATGACCGCGTGTTTAGTAGCATACATACAGCATACTGCTGAACAATAGTCGTTGCCAATGGCATCGTCCCGGGAACCAACACACTGAATGAAGGCTATTCTTTTAGGTGGCTGGTGATCGGAGAGTCTCCATATTTTCCCAAATGTGGGGCCAGAGGCACATATTAGTCTTTCAAATTCTATACTGGTTATTACATTGGTAAATCTTTTGTAACCGTACTCGCTTCTTTTCTTTTGGGGGTCGAAAGTTCTAAATCCGGGGGTGAGTATGATACTCCCCACCCGGAGCTTTAACTTTACCGGTTTTTGCTCAAAATCGACTGCCTTTGCCTCACAAACCTTCTCACAAATTCTACACCTGCCCTTGGTGAAATATAAACATTTTTCCCGGTTTATTATGGCCACTGCGGGAACTGCTTGAGCGAAGGTAATATGGATATTTTTTATCCCAGACATTCCCGCATTGTACTCATCAGGTATCTCTACCGGACATTTAAGAGAACAACTTCCACACCCGGTGCATCTATCCTCATCAACATACCTTGGTCTTTTGTTTAAAATGACCTTGAAATCACCGGCCTTGCCCTCCACTTTCTCCAGATCGGCATTGGTTATAACCTCGATGTTGGGATGCCTGGCCACTTCAACCAATTTAGGAGCCAGGATGCACATAGCGCAGTCATTGGTGGGAAATGTCTTGTCCAATTGCGCCTTGGTACCGCCAATAGCAGGCTTTTTTTCGGTGAGGTGAACTTGAAATCCGGAGTTGGCTAGATCAAGAGAGGCTTGAATACCCCCAATCCCACCTCCCATAACTAAAACTGCCCCTACTTTACCCGTTTTGTTATGGCTCATTTCCTTTAACTTACAACCTGCTAATTAATTCAGCAGTCTTAACCCGATTCATATTCAATCCTAACTCCCTGGCTTCTATACCCATAGCCAAACCCAGAACTTGTGGATAAAAGAGTACTGGCAGGCTGTAACTCACATTAAAGGTTGACTCAATCTTTCTCTGGTTGTCATCATACATTACATTGCAGAAGGGACAGACCAAGGTAAAAGCATCGGCACCGGCACTCTTAACATGCTCAATTTTTTCCTTGGCCATGGTCAAGGAAAGGGTTTCATCCACGGCCAATATCGCTCCCCCACAGCATTGCTTTGGGTAATCGTAATGGACAAATGTTGCTCCGGTGGCAGAAATCAGCTCGTCCATGGTCCGGGGATCCTCGGGATCATCAAAGTGATCATAAATCCTGGAGGGTTTTAAGTAGTGGCAACCATAGTGGGCGGCTATCTTAATTCCACCTAGATCCTTCTTTACTTTCTCCTTTATCTTACCCGGTCCAATCTCCTCGTAGAGTATCCTGGCAAAATGCCTCACCCTAATCTTTCCTTCGTATTCTCTATTTATTCTCCCCAGCTTATCATTGGTGGAGTCCTTTAACCTACTATTTTCCTTAAGTTCTTTGTTGGTTTCGGTAAGAATGGAGGTGCAAGCACTACAAAGGGTACAGATATCTAAGCCTCGTTTTTCAGCCAGACTCAAATTTCTGGCTGCCAGAAGTAGTGCAGCCTCCCGATTTGCCGATTTTATAGGGAAACCACAGCAGGCAAAATCTTCAATGTCAACCAGTTCAAGGCCCAATTCCCGGGCAACTCTTCTAGCCGCAAGTTCATAGTTTCTAGCTCGCGCCGGTATGGTACAACCTAAGAACAATGCATACCTCATCTCACTCTCCTTCCTTGGATGCAACTAGTTTATCTATCCCAGTCATCTTGAAGATCTCCTCTATCTCTTTACTGTTCATGATAATTGGTGGTAGGCCGATTCTGGCTCTTTTTTTGTTATCAAACTCATCTATCTCGTACAGTCTTCCGTGCATTCCTACAAGCTCTGCCTGTTTAGCAAAAGAAGGAGGGAGATAACCTTCCTTTGCCGCTAGATTCTTTAAGGCGTTCATCACCTCGGTAATTCTCACATCTTGAGGACACCGCTCATAGCAGGTGTAACAAGTAGAGCATAACCAGATGAAGTCACTGGAAAGCACTCTTTCCTTCATTCCCAGAAGAACCATGCGGATTATCTTTCGGGGATCATATCTATCATCGATTTCTCTCACCGGACAGCCAGCGGGACAGGTTCCACAGGCAAAACAGCGCATGATGTTCTCTCCGCCGGGTTCCTTAGTAATCTCATACTTGAAGTTGGAATCAAGCTCGCTGACTGAGATAATCTTTTCTTCAGCCATCTTATTCTCCTCCTATCTCTTTAAGTTCATCTTCTTTAAAAGTAGCCAGAGGAAGTTCCTCTTCTATTTTTCTTCCCGGAACATAATCAAATATCTTTTGGACCTTATCACCCAGGGTCCGAAAAATCTTGAGTAAGGGAATATTGCTGGGACAAGCACTTTCACATTGACCACATCCAACACAGGAGGTGATCATATGGTTCATCCGGGTTAGGTGAAAGAGTAAAGTGTCAGTCGGCATCTTGATGGCTCCTTTTCTCTTAGCCATTCTGAGGTACTTCTCTGGAGTATAGTTAAAGGTGGGTGTTTCGAAGAGGCATTCTTTGCAATAACATATGGGGCAGGCAGTCTTACAATTGTAGCATCGGATACACTTAGAAAAGACAGCCAGGAGGCTTGGTATATCCAGAACCTCTTTTTCAGTTTCTTCGAACACTTGATTCTTTTTCTTTTTCCTCTCTTCCACCAGAGTCGTGAGTATCTCCTCTCTCTTATTTGCTTCCCTGGTTTCCTCCAGCCCTAATTTGCTAAGAATCTCCTCACCGGCCGGGGTTTGAGCTTGAAGTAGAATTTCCTTCTTAGGGTCAACCCCGATTAAACCAATAACTAAGTCAGATGTCTGCGGGGTGGGAAATTCACATATCTGACAGGCACTCCTGGGATGATAACCATTGGCAGAAATCTCTTTAGCCTCTTCGGCAGCGGCTAATACCACCCCGGTGGGGGAATATTTTCCATCAGTCGTCTGGACAAAGCTGGCATAATCAGTAACTGAGTAAGTTCCCAGACAGTCTATACCCATGATGAGGAGATTATCCAATGTAGCCTGCTTAAGCTTAACCAGTTCTATTAGTGCTCTTATTTCACATGATCTCAAGACAGCCCCTATCTTTTTACCGGGATTAATTACCGTTAAATGTGCTACCAGTTTTGCTGAGTTAACCGGCATTACGGGAGCCAGGGCATTTGCCTCTTCCAGGTGATCAGTATCTGTAACCAGGGTTTGAAAGACATTTTCTCCCGAGGGAACCTCTTGAGGAATGAGGAGAGCATCCACTAAATTTTTCTCTAGGAGAGCCTTTAAAAAATCCTTGAGGTTCTCCAGTGACTTTCCATCCTTAACTTCCAGGCAAGCATTTTTGGACATAGCCTCTCCTTTAAACGTCCCATTTCTCTCTTACAGGATTAGGACCTTGCTTTTTAAGCTGCTCCACCATCTCTTTTATGGTATCAGCAAACTTTTGACCCTCGCTGGCACTTATCCACCTGATCCAGACCCGATCCTCCTCAAAACCCAGGGTTTTAAGAATCTCTTTTAAAATGGTTATCCTTCTTCTGGCCTTATAATTGCCGCTAATATAATGACAATCTCCCGGATGACAGCCTCCAATGAGAACCCCGTCGGCACCCAGAAGTAAGGAGTTAATTACGTAAACAGAATCCAGTGAACCACTACACATGAGGCGAATTATCCTCACGTTGGGTGGATATTGAATCCTGGAGGTGCCAGCCAGGTCTGCTCCAGCATAGGTACACCAGTTACACACAAAAGCTATTATTCTGGGCTCAAATTCTTCGTTCATCTCCTACTTCCTTTCGAGAAACACCTCAAGAAAACCTCAAACTATTCCACTGTTTATGTTTCATGGGCTAACTCCCCAAGGCAGCATCAACCATGGACAATATCTGACTCTTCTCAAAAGCTTTCAGCACACTAGCACCATTGGGGCAGGCAGCCGCACAGGCACCACAGCCCCGACACAGAACCTCAGTCACCTTTGCTACTCTAGTCTCGTCATCGATTGTCCTGGCTTCGTAGGGACAGACAAGAATGCATATTCCACATCCACTGCACCACCTCTCCTTCACCGAGGCGGTTATCTCTCTAGCTTCCAGGTGATCTTTGGATAATATGGTAGCCGCCCTGGCAGCGGCTGCTTCTGCCTGCGATATCGACTCATCTATGAATCTTGGCGAATGGGCTAACCCACAGAGAAAGATGCCATCATTAACAAAATCGACCGGACGGAATTTTACATTGGCTTCGGCAAAGAACCCCCCGGAAGTAAGGGGTAGATTGAGTAACTTAGCTAACTCCTTAGAACCATGAGGGACTATCCCCGTGCTCAATACCATCAGATCAGCTTCAATCATTACTCTTTCATCCAGTATTAGATCATTAACTTCTACCCTCAGCCTTCCGTTTTCCGCACTAACTTTCGGTTTATTCTCCAGGTCATACCTGATGAAGATTATACCTTCATTTCTTGCCTTTAAATAATACTTTTCCTTGAATCCATAGGTCCTTATATCTCGATAAAGAATGAATATATTAGAGTTGGGATTGACCTCTTTAATCTTAAGGGCATTTTTTATAGCCTGAGAACAGCATATTCGGCTGCAGTAAGGTCTTCTGTCATCCCGGGAGCCAACACACTGAATCATGACTATATTTTTGCCAGAGGTTAAACTCTTATCATCCCTGGCAATTCTTTCCTCCAACTCTCTCTGAGTGATCACTCCTGGTTCCTTCCCGTATAAGTACTCCTCGGGTTGATATTCAGCTCCCCCTGTGGCCACGATAATGGTCCCGTGTCCTATTTCCACAAGTTGCTTTTCTCCTTTCTTCTCCTCATTTTGCTTTTTATTATGGTCTATTTCTATGGTGGTCTTATAGCTTCCAATGCTACCGGAAATTTCTTTAATTTCTGCGTTTTTATAAACATGGATTAATTTGTGGTTTTCTACCCGCTCGATCATTTCCTTTAAGAGCTTCTGAGGATCACCCCCATCCAAAGTATAGAAAATATGGTGCAGGTTACCCCCGAGCTGAGATTCCTTTTCTACCAGGAATACCTCGAAACCCTGTTCGGCCAAAGCTATACTGGAAGAGAGTCCTGCCAGTCCACCCCCGATAACCAGTCCCTTGGGCTCGATACTAACCCTGGGGGAGATCTCCTTAACAGGACTCAAATATCTGCATTTAGCGATTGCCATAGCTACTAGATTCTTTGCCTTTTCGGTAGCCACCTCAGAGTGATTTCTGTGCACCCAACTACATTGCTCACGGATGTTCACCAGCTCCAGTAGATTGGAAGCAAGTCCTGCCTCTCTCACTGCATCAATGAGTTGAGATTTATACAGGCGAGGGCTGCACAATGCTACCACGACTCTATTTAATTTCTCTTCAGTTATTATCTTCTTTATCTTTTCTTGTGCTTCGCTTTTACATAGATAAGGATTCTCCTCAACCCAGACCACATCCGGCATTCCTTTAGCATGGTCAGACACTTGCTTAAGATCAATTACTTCAGCGATATCCGTTCCACAACGACAGAGGAATATTCCAATTCTGGAGTCAAGCTCGGTAACATCTAATTCCTCAGGATATACCTTTTTCTTGAGTTCCCTACCCCTAACCTTCGAGAGCAATGAGGCAGCTTTAGCTGCCGCGGAACTTGCCTCAGTTACGGTCTCAGGGATATCTTTAGGTTCAGACAATGTGCCACAGATATATATTCCCTCTCTCTTGGTCGCTACCCTGGAAAATCTGTCGGTACTGAAAAAGCCATCTTCCGTCAACTCAATGTCTAGTATCTTGCTTAGTCTTTGGGCTTCATCGGAGGGCTGCAGCCCAACAGACAAAACGACCAGGTCAAGATCTTCCTTTTCGGACTTTCCGGTCTCTGTCTCATAGGTTATCCTCAAACTCTTTGTTCCAGGTATCTCTTCCACGGCCGAGGGTCGACATCTGATGTATTTAACTCCGTACTCACTCTCAGCCTTGTTATAGTACTCATCATAGCCTTTGCCATATGTCCTCATATCCATAAAGAAAATGCGACAATCAACCTCGGGAATAATTTTCTTTACCAGCATGGCTTCTTTAGTTGCATACATACAACACACGGAGGAGCAATACTTCCTCTGGTGGTCTCTTGAACCAACACATTGGATGAAACCTATTCTCTTAGGCATTTTTCCATCTGAAGGACGCACCACCATTCCATTGAAAGGACCCCCACCGCTGAATATGCGTTCAAGTTCGATACTGGTCACCACGTTTGGAAATCGACCGTAGCCATATTCTGAAATACCCCGGGGATCAAATTCCTCAAATCCAGCTGCCAAAATAATGGCACCTACATTTATTTGTTCTACAGTATCTTGCTGGGAAAATTCAATAGCTTTTGGCTCACAATATTTTTCACAAATACCGCAGCGGGTGCATTTATCGAGATTAATAAGGTAAAGAGGTGGAGTTGCCTGGGGGTATCTCACATAGATGGCTTTCTGGAGACCCAAACCTTCATTGAATTCATCCTTAAGTTCAACCGGACACTTTTCAACACATATCCCGCACCCGGTACATTTTTCTTTATTTACGTATAGGGCTTTCCTCTTAAAAGAGACACTGAAATTACCTGCTGATCCGGTTACCCCTTCTAAATCACTGTAAGTTATGATGGCGATATGGGGATGTTGAAAGTAGTTACGCAGGCAAAAATCGGAAGGCTCCGAGTTGGATGAAAAACCTGGCATTATCTGACACATGGCACAGCTATTGTCGGGAAACCATTTGTCCAGTTGTGATAACACCCCTCCTAGGGAGGGTTGTCTATCCAAAAGGTAGACTTTAAATCCCATCTCTGCTAGGTCAATCGATGCCGTCATTCCCCCAATGCCACCGCCTACAACCAGGACTGCCCCAACTTTATTATTTTTCAACCTTATTCCTCCCAGCTAGATAGTCCGTCTCCGAATTTCTCCTTATTTTAGCTCTCAAAAGTCTTCCTCCCTCAAATTGCTAGCGCCCTGGCTGATTTATTACAGTACGGCATCAATCATTGACATAATCTGATCTTTTCTAAAATTTCTAAGCTGGGTTGCCCCATTGGGACAGACAGTGGCACAGGCTCCACAGCCCTGGCAAAGTACTTCAGTAATCTTGGATACGCCCTTTCGTTCATCGAGCTCTCGAGCTTCATAGGGACAGATGGAGACACACAAGCCGCAGCCACTACAAATTTCCTCATCCACCTCCACCACGATGGGTTCGTGAGATATCTCATCAGCCGAAAAAAGGCCTAGAACTTTGCTGGCCGCGCCACTACCCTGAGATACTGTATCGGGGATGTCCTTAGGAGATTGACAAGCTCCAGCCAGGAATATCCCGGCTGTATTTGTCTCCACTGGTCTTAGCTTTACATGAGCTTCGGTAAAGAAACCATGTTCATTATAGGAGATACTCAATTTCCGGGCTGTCTCCGTGCTTCCCCGGGCGCTCTGAATGGCGGTAGCCAGCACTACCATATCTGCCTCTATCTTCACCTGGCTGCCACTCAAGGTGTCGGCCCCCTTAACCACTATCTTATCTCCCTTTTTGAAAAGTCGGGAAACCCTTCCTCGAAGATATACCGCCCCTTCCTCCTCGATGGCTCGTCTGACAAACTCATCGTAATTTTTGCCCCCTGACCTAATGTCCATATAAAATACATAAGCCTGGCCTTCAGGAACCCTGTGTTTATAAAGTATAGTATGTTTGGCCGTATACATACAACAGATCTTGGAACAATACTGGATTCCCTTGGAGTTGTGCCGGGACCCTACACATTGGATAAAAACGACCTCTCGGGGAACTTTACCATCGGAGGGTCTTCTTATTTCTCCCCCCGTAGGGCCGATAGCGCTGCACAATCTCTCAAACTGGAGGCCCGTTATGACATCCTTATATTTTCCATAGCCGTATTCTCCATAGCCCTCATATTGATCGCCATCCTCCCTTTTATCGATGGAATAAAGATCATAACCGGTGGCCACCACAATGGCCCCCACATTTTCGGTAATGATCTCGTCTTTCTGAGTATAGTCGATAGCATCTCGGGGACAGACCTTTTCACAGACCTTGCATTTACCCTTTTGGAAGTATCGGCAGTTGTCTCTATCAATCACGGGAATGTTAGGGACAGCCTGAGGGAAAGGGATATAGATAGCGGTCCTTTGACCCAGTCCTACATCAAATTCACTTGGGATGCGTTTAGCAGGGCACCGGTTCCAACATTCTCCGCATCCGGTACAGAGATCGGCTTTGACAGATTTTGCCTTTTTCCTGATCTTGACTTCAAAATTACCTACATAGCCACTTACATCCTCTATTTCAGCATAAGTGTAAAGGGTAATATTCTCATTTTGGCCCACCTGAACCGTTTTGGGAGTTAAGATGCATTGGGAACAATCGAGGGTAGGGAAAGTCTCAGATAACTGAGCCATATGTCCCCCAATAGAGGGCTCTCTTTCTACCAGGATTACCTTTATTCCTCCCTCGGCTATGTCTAAGGCCGCCTGGATCCCGGTTATTCCTGCCCCAATGACCAGAGTCCTCTTGGTGATGGGAACCTTTATACTGACCAGGGCCTGATTGCGTCTGAGTTTTTCCACCATGGAATGAATCAGATCGAGGGCTTTGCTGGTAGCTTCTTCCTTGTCCTCGTGAACCCAGCTACAGTGTTCACGGATATTGGCCATCTCGCAGAGATAAGGATTTAAGCCGGCCTCCTGAGCTGCCTTTCTGAAGGTAGATTCATGCATGCGGGGACTGCAGGCAGACACAATGACTCCATCCAGATGGTGTCCCTTCACGGCATCTTTAATCAAATTCTGCCCGGGGTCTGAACACATATACTTATAATCAGCGGAGAATACAACCCCCGGCATTTTCTTCGCTTGCTCCGCCACTCTCTTCACATCCACTGTCCGGGCAATGTTAATTCCACAATGACAGATGAAGACACCAATCCGGGTCATTTTAAATCCTCCTCAAACTATCCCCTTCTTTTTCAGAAGAGGCATGGGATCAACCATATGCTTATCTAAGCCTAGATAACGAAGAGGTATTTCTCCGGCCAGTCCCAATAATTGGGTGAAAAAAAGCACCGGTAGATTCAGCTCCTCCTGGTATTGTTTTCCCATTTGTTGCTGACGCATATCGAGATTAGCATGGCATAAAGGACAGGCCACGGTGAGACAGTCTGCCTCTTCCTCCTTGGCGGTTTTCAAGATATCGTGAGACAACCTGATGACAATCTCAGCCCGGTTCAGGGAAAAACTGGCTCCACAGCACTCAGTCTTGTAAGACCAATCAACAGGGGTAGCCCCGGTTATTTCTACAATCTTATCCAGACTGACCGGATCCTCAGGATCATCAAAGGCCACTATATCAGGAGGACGGTTAAGAAGACAGCCATAATAAGAAGCAACTCTAAGTCCCTTTAGCTCCTTTTTCATTTTCTCTTTGATCTTCTCCAGGCGGTAATCATTTATCAAAATATCTAAAAGGTGTCTTACCTTTACCTTCCCCTCATACTCTCCCTCCAGGACCTCATTGACCATCTTTCTTTCCTCCCCATTTTCCTGCATCACTTTATTGGCTATTCGGTGACGGTTATAGCAGGCAGCACAACAGATTAGCATCTGTTCATTCATCTTCTGGACTTCAAGCAGGTTCTTGGCGGCCAGGACAATGGATAGCAGGCGGTCGATAGAATGGGCGGAAGTTGCCCCGCAACAGGTCCACCCCGGAACTTCTTCAAGTTCGATCTCTAATAGTTGGCACACAGCCTGGGTAGAGAGATCGTATTCTTTAGCCGTGCCATGCAGACTGCAGCCAGGGTAGTAGGCATACTTCATGGTTTATTCTCTAGATTAGCTATTTTTCGGAATATTCCTTTCATCTTCCTTACATCTATTCTTCTGGGAAGCATCTTTAACTTTCCCCGAAAAAACAATTTGGGGGCTTGACTCACGTCTTTAAAGAAATGGCCGCTATTCAAATTGTAATTACCCACCAGCCCCAGCTCATATTGCCGCCCATATCTACGAACATTTTCCAGGAAGATCTGGTGAAAGATCTGAACTTCTTCTACGGCTGCTTTTCGTCCCTCTTGATGAGCCATTTGACGGAGAGTATCCATGACTTCAGCTAAATCCACTTCTTTAGGACAGCGGGTGGTGCAGGTCTGGCAAGAGGCACAGATCCAGATAGTTTTACTGGATAGCACCTTCTCTCGCATCCCTAATTGAACCATTCTCATAACTTGGTTGGGAGGATAATCCATGTAAAAGGTTACCGGGCAGCCTCCCGTGCACATCCCACATTGATAGCAGTCATTAACCCTCTGCCCCGATTTTTTCTCGACCTCCTCTATGAAACCCGATTCCAAAACCTGAGAGGACAAGTGCCATTCCATGCTGGTCTCCTAATACTCCCTTTTTTCACCCAGGAAATAGGATAAACATTCCAGCTCTATGCTGAGATCGACATTTTTCAGTTTTATTCCTCCCGGAACAAAGATTCTGGTGGGAGCGAAATTCAAGATTCCCTTTACTCCCCCTTCTACCAATTTGTTGGCCACCTCTTGAGCCGTCTTTGCCGGGGTAGCTATGATTCCTATCTTTATTTCCTGGTTGGATAGAACCCCGGGAATCTTTTCTACATCCTGAATTCTTACTCCTTGCCAAATCTTTCCTATCTTGGATAGGTCGTTGTCAAAGGCCACTTTTATTTTAAAGCCCTGCCGCTTGAATCCTGGATAGGCAAGAAGGGCTGCTCCTAAATTTCCCATTCCTACTAGAGCTATCCACCAGGTTCTATCTACCCCAAGGATACGGGATATTTCTTGCTTTAGTTTCCCCACCCGATATCCCTGACCAGGAACCCCAAACTCTCCGAAATAAGCGAGATCTTTTCTTACCTGTCCATCAGAGGTACCTACTAAGTCGGCTAGTTCCTGAGAGGGAAGGACTCTTTCCTCATCTAACTTTCTTATGCTCCTTAAGTAAATTGACAAACGTTCAACTGTTGCCTCCGGAACTCTGAATCTCGGCATCTACTTATCCTTCAGGATGGTCTGTGCTCATGAATACTTTCACACATTCTTACGTTCATAAATTATGTTTATCAAGCTAAGGCAACTATTTTGATTATTTTAATTAAGTCAATCAACTTACTTTAAAGAATACAACAAAAAAATTTTTTGTCAAGTCTAACTTGCCGCCTACGAAAAAATAAAAGTTCTTGAAAATCGGTACTGCAGCACGTTACATACCTTCCTTCTTCTTTAATTCGTTTGCACCTGTGAGGACTATCACAAACGTAGCTAGCAAAAAAAATCCTGCTTCTCTTATCCTCTTGAAGTTAGGACCGCCATAGGGCTCACTTTTTTCTTTGGTCTCGCCTCAATGTTTTTCGGAGGTAATTTATATGTTATAGATGATAACCTTCGAGCTTTCCTTCTCTTTTTGTTGCTCGACCATGTCCTGTAAAGTTGTAGATTCGAGGATGTTATCTATAGCCTCTTTCATCTTTGCCCATATATCACGGGTTACACAGAGGTTAGCCCGGTGGCAAACTTGAGGATCATCCACGCACTCCACCGGTGCCATGGAGCCCTCCAGAACCTCCATTATTTCGCTTAGTCTTATCCTTGAAGGGGGTTTGGCCAAGACGTACCCGCCACGAGCACCACGGATACTTCTCACCAGACCGGCCTTGCGAAGAGCGGAGATAGAATGCTCTAAATATTTTTCAGATACCTCCTGCCTTCTTGCTATGTCCCTCAATAAAACGGGCTCTTTACCGAAGTTGAGGGCCAGGTCAAGCATAGCTCTTGCTCCATAACGGCCTCTGGTAGAAAGTCTCATTTT
>JBHIAL010000007.1:0-18757 GCA_046758525.1 bacterium | reverse complement strand
ATATGCCCAAGGCTGTTAAGTCAGCAGTTAAGTTTACCAACTATGAAGCTGATGTGAGGTCTCATCTATTCACCATTAACCACGATCACGAAGCAGAGATGTTTACTGCCGACGGAAAATTTGCCCAGGGCTATCTAACGGTAGATTATACCTGCCTTAGCTGTCATAAGGACCGGGATAAAGCATGGGCCCTGGATAAGGCACATGGGGTGCACAGTCTGGGTAAGTGAAGTTTGCGACCGATCCCTGGTAGAATGACGGGACAGGGAAAAATAGTTTTTATTCCCCGGTAGGATGAATGAAAACCTACCGGGGTGACTCCTCAGAAAAGAGGAAGGAGACCTTTGAATGCGCAAAAGAAAAAGGAGAGTAGTTCTAGCAGCGTTCCTGGCAGGAGGAGTGATGTTATTGATAGTAGGAGGAACTGCGTTTATCACATTCGGTCAGGAGGAACAACCTAAGGTACCAGAAATTCCCGGTATTACGGTTGAAGATGCCAAGCCTCAGGGCTGCGTAGACTGTCATCGCAAGGTCAGTCCCGAGAGAGATTATCGCCTCACGGTACATGCTGAAGAATGGACTAAAGAAGTACCATCTGAATTGTTGAAAAAAGCCCAAGCAGCCGCGCCTCCTGGCGTAACCATGAAGGGTAAGCATCCTGAGATAGGGGCAGTGATTACCACCATCCCTAAAGATTGCTTGACATGTCACAGTGAACAGACTGCAAAAACTATAGGTGCACCGCCGTTTGTTAGACTGCTGCATCTGATCCATCTGGTAGGAGGAGAAGAGAATCATTTCGTTACTAACTATCAGGGCCAGTGCACCCACTGTCACTCATTAAACAAAGCCACGGGGGAGTGGACGATCAAGAGCGGGAAAGAACAATAAATAGAGTTCTGTCGGTGCTCATCTTGCCCCAAGGGTGGGCACCGGCACCCGTGCAGACCATAAGGTCTTTCTCGATCAAGGAATCGCATTTTGCCAGGTGAAGGTGCTAAGAATAAGGAGAAAGTGGGAATAATGTTACTACTGGTGGGTATGAATCACAGAAGTGCTCCCCTGAAGATCAGGGAGAGGATAGGATTTAACGAGGAAAATTCAAAGAGATTCCTCCCTTTGCTTCCTAGGTATGAAGGCATCCAGGAAACAGTGATTCTTTGTACCTGTAATCGAATGGAGATTTACGCCTGGGTCAAGCATATAAAGGTGGGGATGACCTCTATAAAATATTTCATAGCCAAGAATTACCTGGGAAGAGATAAACTCGATTCTTTCTTATACACCGTTACCGGCAAGGAGGCAATTAGCCATCTATTTAGAGTATCCTCGGGTCTCGATTCTCAGGTTCTGGGGGAAAATCAGATTTTGGGTCAGGTGAAGAAAGCTTATGGGTTAGCTTTAGAAGCAAATACGGCCAATGGTTTTCTTAAGCTTTTGTTCCACCGCGCTATTAGTGTAGGAAAAAAGGTAAGAGAGAAAACCCAAATCTCCTCCGGAAGAGTATCGGTAGGTAGCGTAGGGGTGGAACTTGCCCGAAAGACACTGAAAAGCTTAAAGGACAAGATTATTCTAATCCTGGGAGCGGGAAAGATAAGCGAGCTGGTAGTGGCTGGTTTAGCCAAAGAGGGGGCAAAGACCATCATCGTTTCCAATCGAACCTATGAGAAAGCTCGCCATCTCGCCCAAACTCTTAAAGGTAAAGCAATTAAATTTGATAAGCTTGAAGAAGGACTTAAGGAGGCCGATATTGTGATAAGTTCCACTGCCGCCCCCCATTACATAATCAAAAAGTCCCTGGTCCAGAAGATAATGGACCAACGAGATAAGCCTTTACTCTTCATTGATCTTGCTCTGCCCCGTGACGTAGAACCCACGGTGGCAGACCTGGAAAGGGTAACCTTATACAACATGGAGGATCTAGACCTGGTAATTAAAGGAAACATGGTTGAACGAAGAAAAAAAGCAAAAAAAGCAGAAGAGATTGTCAAAGAAGAGGTGGAAGATTTCATGGAAAAAATGATGAAAAATGGCTGGAATAGAAATAAAATTCTGCTATAGTTAAGCTGTGAGAAAGATCATTATAGGCACGCGGGCTAGCAAATTAGCCCTTAGACAAGCCGAGGAAGTAAAGATTACCCTGGAAAAGTTAGATCCTGGGGTGGAAGTTATTTTTAAGAGGATAAAAGTAAGGGGGGATGTATTTAAGGATTGGAGACCGGGTGGAGGCCAAGCCGGAAAGGGTCTGTTTGTTAAGGAGATAGAAGATGCTCTTTTAGCTGGCGAGATCGATTTAGCCGTACATTCTATGAAAGATGTTCCCACCGATCTTCCCCAGGGACTAACCATTGCCGCTATTACTGAAAGAGTAGATCCCAGAGATGTCCTTATCTCCAGAGGCGGCCTCTCCCTAGACGAGCTTCCCCAGGATGCTAGAGTTGGAACCAGTAGTTTAAGAAGAAAGCTGCAGCTACTTTTCTATCGAAGGGATTTACAAGTAGTACCCTTGAGAGGAAACCTGGATACTAGATTGAGGAAACTGAAGGAGGGAGAAATAGATGCTATCGTAGTAGCCGCAGCAGGGCTGATCCGATTAGGCTGGCAGAATAAGATTACCCAATACCTGCCTTATGAGATAATGCTTCCTGCAGGAGGACAAGGGGCTCTGGGGATCGAGATTCGAGAGGAGGATGAGGAAATTAGAAGGATATTGCAGCCTTTAAATCATGATGGTTCCCGAGTAGCCATAACTGCTGAAAGATGCTTTCTTCGTCAGTTAGGTGGTGGCTGTCAGGTACCGGTGGCTACCCTGAGTAGAGTACGAAAAGAAAGACTGAGTTTGGAGGCATTAGTTTCTACCTCCAACGGAGAAAAAATCTTGCGCCAAAAAATGGAAGGTTCCTCCAGAGATCCAGAAAAAGTGGGTCTGCAGCTTGCCGAAAAAATCATTGGCAGAGGATTCAAAAAAACCTCATCAGGCTTTATTTTTCAGAAACCTCATCTTGGCGGGCGGGTCTATTTGGTGGGCGCAGGGCCAGGGGACTCGGGCCTGATTACCTTAAAAGGAGTGGAGTGCATTAAGAAAGCCGACCTTATTATTTACGATCGCCTGGTTAATAAAAAATTCCTGGATTATGCTAGGGATAATTGTAAGTTTGTCTATATGGGTAAGCTGCCCGGTGAAAGTTCCTCACAAGCCCAAATTAACCAAATGATGGTAAAAGAAGCAAGGAAGGGTAAGACTGTTGTTCGCCTTAAAGGGGGAGACCCTTTCCTCCTGGGCCGGGGTGCAGAAGAGGTAGAATTTCTGGCCGACAACAACATTGACTTTGAAGTTATTCCGGGTATCAGCTCTGTGGTTGCTGCTCCGACTTATGCCGGCATCCCCTTAACTCATCGCAGGTTCAGCTCATCCCTAACCATAGTTACGGGGCATGAGGATCCTCTGAAAAAAAAATCGAGTGTTAATTGGACTAGTCTTGCTAAGGAAAATGGTACCCTGGTAATTTTGATGGGTCTAGCCAATCTTCCCCAAATCGTAAAAAAACTAATTTCAGCAGGAAAGAACGAGAATACCCCTTGTGCAGTAATTAGCTGGGGAACGACTCCCGGTCAAAGAGTAGTTAAAGGGCCCCTGGGTGAGATGGTAGAAAAAGCAAAAGGGATTAAACCCCCAGGGGTAATCGTAATAGGAGAGGTGGTGAGTCTCAGAGAGAAGTTAAACTGGTTTGAAAAAAAGCCTCTCTTTGGGAAACAAATCCTCATTACCCGTCCCGAGGCGCAAGCAAAAAACCTGGTAGGACTATTAGAAGATCAAGGGGCAGAAGTGATAGAATTTCCCACCATAAAAATATCTTCTTTAAATGGATACCAGAAACTTGACCTGGCCATAGAGAGACTCTCGGATTATGAGTGGATTATTTTTACCAGCCCGAATGGGGTGGATCACTTCTGGCGAAGAATGAAGATGAAGGGAAGGGATGCAAGATCCTTATCTAAGCTAAAGATAGGAGCAATTGGTCCTAAGACAGCCGTAAAGCTGGAGAATATGGGCATCACGGCTGATTTTTTGCCGGATGAATACTCTAGCCAAGGAATAATAAAAGGAATTGAGAAATTCAAAATCAAAGGGAAAAAAGTTCTCCTGCCACGTGCAGATATTGCCCCTTCTCGCTTACCCAATGGCCTGAAGAAACTGGGGGCAAGGGTGGAAGAGGTGGCTGCTTATAAAACCCACTTATCTAAAGGAGAAAATTTCGCAATCCTAAAAAATAGGTTGAAAAATCGAAAGATCGATATCATTATCTTCACCAGCTCATCTACCGTCAGGAATTTCGTCAAATTAATAGGTGATGTCGATCTAGGTGGTGCCAGAGTCGCCTGTATTGGTCCCATAACGGCCAGGGAAGCAGAAAAGTCAGGAATAAAACCAGATATTGTTCCCCCAGAGTATACCATAGAAGCTCTGGTAGAGGAAATAATCAATGTCCTATCCAACCGAGCGACTGAGAAGACTTAGGTCAAGTAAAACCCTAAGAAGAATGGTAAAGGAAACCAGGTTAGATGTGGATAGCCTGATTTATCCTTTATTTGTAGTCCCCGGTAAAGAGATTAAAAAAGAAATTCGATCTATGCCGGGAAATTTTCATCTTTCGGTGGATAATCTGGTAAAAGAAGCTAAGGAGGCGAAAAAACTAGGAATTCCCGCGATTATGTTGTTTGGCCTACCCAAGCATAAAGACGAAGAGGGAAGTCAGGCCTATGCTAGAGATGGAATCATCCAGCTCACAGTGAGGGCAGTTAAAGACGCCCTGCCCGACTTTACTGTTATCACCGATGTCTGCCTATGCGAGTACACCTCTCATGGACATTGTGGCGTGGTCAAAGATGGCAGAATTCTTAACCATCCCACTCTGGATCTATTGGCAAAAACTGCCCTATCACAGGTTGAATCAGGATCAGACGTAGTTGCCCCCTCGGCTATGATGGATGGACAGGTGAAGATTATCCGCCAAACACTGGATGAAAACGGATATGACAATATTCCCATCATGGCCTATTCAGCTAAATATGCTTCCAGTTTTTATGGCCCCTTCAGAGAGGCGGCAAACTCCGCCCCTCAATTTGGAGATCGCAAATCATATCAAATGGACCCGGCTAATGTGGAGGAGGCCTTAAGAGAGGTGAAGCTGGACGTAGAGGAAGGGGCAGACATAGTAATGGTCAAACCAGCCCTGGCTTACCTTGATGTAATATCCAGAGTAAAGCAGGAATTTAAGGTTCCCCTGGCTGCTTACAATGTCAGCGGCGAGTATGCCATGATAAAGGCAGCTGCTGCAAAAGGATGGGTGGATGAGGAAGGGGTAGTTTTAGAAGTCTTGACCAGTATTAAAAGGGCAGGAGCAGATATAATCGTAACCTACTTTGCTAAAGAGGGAGCAAAGTGGTTGGCCAGCTAATAGAAGGCCGATAAGATCAAAAAGAAAAATGATGAGCAAATTATATGAGGAGGCACAGAAGTATATTGCCGGCGGGGTAAATAGTCCGGTAAGGGCTTTTAAGGCGGTGGGTAGAGAGCCTCTATTTATTGAGAGAGGCAAAGGCTCTAAGATCTACGACGCTAATGGTTCCGAATACCTTGACTATGTTGGAAGCTGGGGACCTTTGATTTTAGGACACAGTCATCCTCAGGTCATAAGGGAAGTAAGAGAAGTTTTGGACAAAGGCACCAGTTTTGGAGCTCCCACCCCTGGGGAAACAGAACTAGCCAAGCTGATCGTGAAAGCTGTCCCTGGAATGGAAAAGATAAGACTGGTTAATTCCGGGACTGAGGCCACTATGAGTGCCATCAGGCTGGCCCGAGGATATACTGGACGAGACAAGATCGTTAAGTTTGAGGGATGCTACCACGGACATGCAGATTATCTCCTGGTGAAGGCTGGTTCAGGAGCCACCACTTTGGGATTTCCCGATAGTGCCGGAGTTCCCCAAGATTTTACCCGAAATACCATTCTTGTCCCCTACAATGATATTACTGCAGTGGAGAGGGTAATCAAAGAAAATCATCGAGAAGTTGCCGCTATCATTGTCGAACCTGTAGCAGGCAATATGGGGGTAGTTCTTCCCGAAGATGGTTTTTTGCAAAAACTACGTGAGATTACTAAAGAATACGGGATAATCTTAATTTTTGATGAGGTTATTACCGGATTTAGAATTTCCTATGGGGGAGCGCAACAATATTTCAAGGTCATTCCCGATCTGACCTGTCTGGGGAAGATCATGGGAGGAGGTCTTCCTGTGGGTGCCTACGGCGGGAAAGAAGAGATTATGGACTACCTATCACCTTTGGGTCCAGTTTATCAGGCAGGGACTCTGTCGGGCAATCCCATAGCGGTGGCCGCAGGAATTCAAACTTTAAAGATCCTCTCCCAACCAGGGATTTATGAGAAGCTTGGGAAGAAGACCGAAAATTTAAGGGAAGGACTACAGGAAAATGCCAGAAAACTCATAGTGCATATCTACATTAATCAGATCGGCTCTATGTTCACCTTATTTTTCTCCTCTCATAGAGTCTACGACTATCAATCGGCGAAGAGATCGGATGAGAAAAAGTTCGCTCAGTACTTTCAGGGTATGTTAAGAAAAGGAATTTATCTACCCTGTTCCCAATTTGAGGCAAACTTTCTCTCTTTAGCCCATACCGAGGAGGATATAGAAAAAACCGTAAAGGCTAACTATGAGGCGCTGAAAACTTTAAAATAAGAATTAGTCCCGGGAGGATTAAGTGGCTCAAATAGGTGTGTTTGTCTGTCACTGCGGGATGAATATTGCCCGGACAGTAGATGTTGAACGAGTAGCCAAAGAGATGATGGAGATACCGGGGGTTAAATATTCAACCCATTACTCGTATATGTGCTCCAATCCTGGACAGAACCTGTTAAAGACTACGGTTAAGGAAAAAAGACTGGATGGCGTGGTGGTGGCCGCATGTAGTCCCCACATGCATGAGCTCACCTTTAGAGGCGCTGCCAAGGATGCGGGATTGAACCCTTATCTTTGTGAGATAGCCAATATCAGGGAGCATTGTAGCTGGGTTCACGAGGATAGAGATGAAGCGACTGATAAGGCCATTGATCTGGTAAGATTAATGGTAGAGAAGGTTAAACGAAACCAATCCCTGGAAGTATTTAAGGTTCCTCTTACCAAAAAGGTCCTTATCATTGGAGGGGGAATAGCCGGGATCCAGACAGCATTGGATGTTGCCGAGGGAAGAGAGGAAGTTATCCTGGTGGAGAAGCAACCATCCATTGGAGGACACATGGCCCAATTATCGGAAACCTTTCCCACCCTGGACTGTAGTCAGTGCATCTTAACTCCCAAGACGGTTCAGCTACGTCAAAACCCCCGCATTACTCTCTACACTTACGCCGAGGTAGAAGAAGTTGAGGGATTCGTGGGTAATTTCCAGGTCAGGATAAGAAAAAAGGCCAAGTCAGTCAAGGAAGACCTCTGCACCGGCTGCGGAGAGTGCTGGAATAGATGTCCTTCCAAGAAGATCCTTAGCGAGTTCAATGTCGAAATAGGAACCAGGACCGCCATTTACATACCTTTTCCCCAAGCGGTGCCCAACATCCCGGTAATAGATAGGGAAAACTGTCGGTACTTCCAGAAAGGAAAATGTAAAGTTTGTGAGAAGGTATGCCCCAGAGAGGCCATTGATTACTCACAAGAGGACGAGATCATTAACGAAAATGTGGGGGCCATTGTGGCGGCCACCGGATACGATCTTTATTCTCCCGGGAAAAATCAGCACCGCTATAAGGGATACGGAGAATATGGCTATGGTAGGTACCAGGATGTCATTAGTGGCCTTCAGTTTGAGCGACTGTGTAGTGCCATCGGACCAACTGGAGGAGAGATAAGAAGACCTTCCGATGGAAAAGTCCCCAAGGAGATAGTATTCATTCAATGTGTAGGATCAAGACACAACTCCAAAGGAATAGAGTACTGTTCTAAGATATGCTGTATGTATACGGCAAAACATACCATTCTTTATAAACATCGTGTTCCTGACGGACAAGCCTATGTTTTCTATATGGATATTAGATCAGGAGGGAAAAACTACGATGAATTTGTAAGAAGAGCCATAGAGGAGGAAGGAGCGGTATATCTTAGAGGACGGGTCTCTCGGATATACCAACAAGGAGACAAAGTAGTAGTCAAGGGAGCCGATACTCTTAGCGGGAGTCAGGTACGCATTGAGGCAGATATGGTGGTACTGGCTACCGCCATTCTGGCCTCCAATGAAAGTGAAGCACTGGCACAAAAGCTTCGTATACCTTACGACAGATACGGGTTCTTCACCGAGGCTCACCCCAAGCTTCGTCCCCTAGAGACCAATACTGCCGGGGTATTCTTAGCCGGCAGCTGCCAGGCACCCAGGGACATACCGGATGCAGTGTCCCAGGCAAGCGGCACAGCCAGCAAGGTCCTGGGCTTATTTTCCCACAAAGAGCTAGAAAAAGAACCCTTGACGGCTGAGGTGGACGAGACCATTTGTAATGGATGTTTTTACTGTGAGAGAGTTTGTCCTTATAATGCTGTTCAGAGAAAGGAAATTAAGGATAGAGAAGGTAAGCTAATTAAAGTGGTGGCGGAAGTGAATAAAGGCCTTTGCACTGGATGTGGAACCTGTGTGGCTACTTGTTTTTCTAACTGTGTGAACCTTTGCGGCTTTACCGATGAACAGATGTATGCCGAGATCAATGCTTTAGGCTAAAAGGGAGGAAAACTTTTGTCTTTAAACAAGAAAGAGGAATGGGAACCAAAGATAGTTGCCTTTATCTGCAATTGGTGTACCTATGCCGGAGCTGATTTAGCGGGAACGAGCAGATTGCCATATCAACCCAATGTCAGGATCATCAAGATTCCTTGTACGGGTAGAATGGATCCTCTCTTTATACTGAAGGCCTTTGAACGGGGAGCAGATGGCATTCTGGTGTCAGGTTGCCACCCCGGAGACTGTCATTATACCGCGGGAAATTACCATCACCGAAGAAAGGCATCTCTGTACCGCAGACTCTTTGAGTTTCTGGGGATAGATCCAGAGAGACTCAAATTTTCCTGGATCTCAGCCTCAGAGGGAAACAAGTGGCAAAGATTAATTAATGAACTTACCAATGAAGTAAGGCAGCTGGGGAGATTCACCCGGTATCACGAAATAAACCTGGATGTTCATCGAAAGATCATCGAGGAAAAAGAAGAAGCGCTCCAGAGAGGATGAGAATGCAGGAGCTTCAAAACTTAGCTAAATCTCTTCTTCAAAAAAAAGAAGTTGGACTCATCATCGGATACCAAAAGGGATCTTTGGAAGGAAGAGTATCGCCGGCTTTTATCTCTCAGGAAAACCAGGCCGAGAAGCTAATCTGGAATCCTTTCTGCAAGAGCAATCTGGCCGTATATCTGACCAGAGAAGAGATTATGAAAGCCTCTAAAAAGATTGCTATTACCGCCAAGGGATGCGATGTAAAATCAATGGTGGTTCTTCTCCAGGAGGATCAGCTAAGAAGAGAAGACCTCATCATCATAGGTCTATCCTGTAAAGGAGTGATTAGAGAAGGAGTCCAGGATGTCGAGCTTTCCCCAAACAATATAATGCCTAAATGTAAGGTATGTGAGGTAAGAACTCCATCGGCCTATGATTACCTCGTGGGGGAGAAGATCCCTCCCGCAGAGGGAAAGGATGAACTAGAACTTCAAATAAGGGATTTGGAGGCAAAAAGCAGGGAAGAAAAATGGAATTTCTGGCAGGAAGAAATGTCTCGCTGCATCAGGTGTTATGCCTGTCGGGCCGTCTGTCCTAACTGTTATTGTCAGCAGTGTATTGCGGATAAGAATCAACCGCAGTGGATAGAGAAAAGCCCGCATCCCAGAGGAAATTCAGCCTGGAATTTCATTAGGGCCTGGCATCAGGTAGGTCGCTGTATCGAATGTGGAGAGTGTGAAAGAGTCTGTCCTATGGACATTCCTCTTATGCTCTTAAACAAAAAATTGGCCCGGGAGACAAGAGAGCTTTATAAATATACCCCGGGAAAGGATGCCAAGCAACCACCGCCTCTAGGCACCTATAGTGAGGCTGATGAAGGTTCCTTCATCCTGTAAATGTAGAAGAGACAAAAGGGGTTAGAATGGTTCAAAAATTTATCACCCAAGAGGAGCTTAATGACTTAATTTCTCGCTTAATAAAAGAGGGAAAAAGGGTGATTGCTCCGGCTAAGGTAAAAAATTCTATTCTTTTTAGCCAGATTAGTGCGCCTACTCAGGTTGAAATTCCTCATCCTTTAGCTAAAAGATCTTTAAAGGAGTTCTTTTTCCCACCTCTGGAAACTCTGTTTAGGTTCGCTAGGGAAAATCGTCACCCTAGCCTGATACCAGAATCCCCTAATTCGAGTAGGACAGTTGTCTTCGGTTCTCGACCCTGTGATGCGGCGGCTCTGCCCATCCTGGACGAGATCTTTGGCTGGGATTACCTGGATGCCTATTACTTTGATCGGAGAAAATCTACCACCGTTATCTCCTTGAGCTGTAGTCAGGCCAGTCCTGGATGCTTCTGTGGCTCGGTGGGACTTTCTCCTCATTCCCCACAGGGAAGCGATCTTTTACTGACAGGACTAAACTCCGGTGGCTACCTGGTGGAAATAGAAGGTGAGAAAGGGGAAAAATTAGGAATTTTCGGGCAAGATGCCTCGCCTGATCAAAGAAAAGAAGCCCAAAGAATAAAAGAAAAAGCTATAGAATCCTTGGAAATTAAGCTAGATCCTGGGCAAATAAAGAATTGGCTGGATAAAAACTTTGACCACTCCCATTGGCAGGGGGTAGGAAACAGGTGCCTGGGCTGCGGTATTTGTGCCTATCTCTGCCCTACCTGCCACTGTTTTGATATTGTGGATGAGGGTGGATTCTGGGTAGGGGAAAGAGAAAAAATCTGGGACTCCTGCTGTTTTAGTGATTTTACCAAGCATGCAGCAGGAGATAATCCCCGCGATCTCCAGTATAAGAGGTATCGCCAGAGGATTATGCACAAGTTCAAAATTTACCCGGATAGATTCGGCAAAACCCTTTGTACCGGATGCGGTCGCTGTAGTCGCTACTGTCCGGTGAATCTGGATATTAGCAAAACTCTGGAGGAAATTCAGGAGATGGCTCTAAGTGGCTAAAAATCTATATCTTCCCTTTTTGATGACCATTAAGGAAATCAGGGATGAAACGCCGGACATCAGAACCCTGAAGCTCGTTTTCAATGACCGAGAGATAGTTAAAAACTTCCAATTTAAGCCAGGGCAGTTTGGTCTTTTCTCCGTCTTGGGAGAAGGAGAGGCTACTTTTTGCATAGCCTCTTCTCCCACCTGGCAAGGTTTTATAGAATGCTGCTTTAAGGAAATGGGAAGAGTAACCAAAGCCTTAAGAACATTGGGAGTGGGCGATACCCTAGGATTTAGAGGTCCTTATGGTAACGGCTTCGCCCTGGAGAGAATGAAAGGTAAAAATCTCGTCTTTATTGGAGGAGGCATAGGATTTCCTCCACTCCGGAGCTTAATATGGAATGTGTTAGACCAAAGAGATGAATTTGGGGATATCACCATAATTCATGGAGCCAGAAGTGTATTCGATCTGGTTTATAAAATTGAACTGAAGGAATGGGAAAAAAGAAAGGATATAAACTTGGTCCAGACTGTGGATCCAGGAGGAGAGAAAAATGGCTGGAGAGGTGAGGTGGGCTTGGTTCCCTCAGTCCTGGCTAAAGTTGCTCCTTCTCCCGAGAATGCTCTGGCCATAATATGTGGACCGCCGGTGATGATTCGTTATTCGCTGGTGGCCCTGGAGGAGCTGAATTTTCCTCCCGAGAATGTTATCACCACCATGGAGAATAAAATGAAGTGCGGTCTGGGTAAATGTGGAAGGTGCAATATTGGTAAGGTATATGTCTGTAAAGATGGGCCGGTATTCACCTATGCCCAGATAAAGGAATTTCCTCATGATTACTAGCCAGGCAGGAAAATGAACCAATATTACCCGGTGAATCTGAAAATAAAGGACAAGAAATGTGTGGTGGTGGGGGGAGGAAAGGTGGCAGAGAGAAAGATCAAGTTTCTCCTGGAAAAGGAAGGTTCGGTTACCGTAATCAGTCCGGAAATTACCTCCCGGTTAGAGAAACTCCGGCGGGAAGGTAGAATAAATCATCTGCCAGTTACCTACTTTTCTTCTCCTTTAAAGGACGCCTTTCTGGCAATAGCTGCCACCAATGATCGCACCATAAACTCCCACGTAGCCAAAGATGCCAACAAATTGGGAATATTGGTCAACGTAGTTGATTCTCCTGCTGAGTCCAGTTTCATTCTGCCTGCAACCTTAAGTCGAGGTGATTTAACTATTGCTGTGTCTACTGCCGGCAGGTCACCGGCATTGGCCCGGAAAATTAAAGAGGATCTGGCTTTAATTTACTCCGAGGAGTATGGTGATTTGGTGGATATGATTGCCAAGACCCGGGAAAAAATTAGAAGAAAATATCCTGATTCCCAAAGACGCAAGCAAATCTGGCGAGAAATTATGGAAAAAATCAGGTGATAGGAGATCATTTTTGACATGAGCACTCTAGGATCCTTTTCCCTATTCTTAGCTTTCATCATCTCAGCCTATGCAGTAATAGCTTCTCTCCTGGGAGTGAAAATCAAAAGCGGGAAATGGATTAAAAGTGGTCAGAATGCAGTTTTTGTCGTAACCGGACTTTTAACTCTGGCTGCCATAGTCTTAATCTATGCTTTTGTAATTCATAATTTTCAGATTCAGTATGTGGCCGAGCATTCGAGTAAGGATTTACCCATTTTTTATCGGATATCGGCCTTCTGGGGCGGTCAGGAGGGCTCCCTTCTTTTGTGGGGATGGCTGCTGGGGGTTTTTGCCTCCCTTCTTCTCCTTCAGAACCGGCGAAAAAATGAAGAACTTATCCCTTACGTGTTAGCGGTAATGATGGGGGTATCTTTCTTCTTCCTCGGTGTGCTGGTCTTCGCTACCAGACCCTTCCGAGAACTTCCTTTTTTTCCTTCAGATGGGAGGGGTTTAAATCCTCTGTTGCAGAACCCTGGAATGATTCTTCATCCCCCCACTACATATATGGGGTATGTAGGTTTTAGTGTTCCTTTTGCTTTCGCCATCGCCGCCCTCTTGACCGGTCGGCTAGGGGATACCTGGATCAAAAGCACTAGAAGATGGACGCTCTTTTCCTGGTTCTTCTTGACTCTGGGTAACCTTTTTGGTGCTCAGTGGGCCTACGTGGAGCTGGGGTGGGGAGGTTATTGGGCCTGGGATCCCATAGAAAATGCTTCTTTTATCCCCTGGCTCACCGGTACTGCCTATCTTCATTCAGTCATGATTCAAGAGCGCCGAGGTATGCTCAAAGTATGGAATATGGTGCTGATTATATTAACCTTTACCTTGACGCTTTTCGGCACCTTCCTGGTACGAAGTGGAATACTCACTTCCGTCCATACTTTTGCCGTATCTCCCCTATTAGGTGCCCTTTTCCTCGCCTTTATCGGGGCCATTCTCCTTTTCTCTTTTATTCTTTTAGTCAACCGACTGGATCTACTAAGGAGTGAGAATGAGCTAGATTCGTTTCTTTCCCGAGAGAGCACCTTTCTGTTTAATAATTTGATCCTGGTTGGTGCTGCTTTTGCCATCTTTTGGGGCACAATTTTTCCGCTAATCTCCGAAGCAGTGCGGGGAGTAAAGATCACCGTGGGTCCCCCTTTTTACAACCAGATTATGGTCCCTATCGGGCTGGCGCTTCTTCTGCTCACCGGGATCTGTCCCCTGATTAGCTGGCGAAGGGCCTCCGGCAAGAACCTAAAAAAGAACTTTCTCTATCCCTTCATTGTCGCCATTATCGGGGGTATAATCGTCTTTCGCTGGACAATTCAACATCCCTACGCCCTCGTTTCCTTTACCCTATCCATTTTTGTTGCGGCCACCATAATTATTGAATTTTTTCGAGGAAGCAAAGTCAGAAGAGAGATGAGAAGAGAGGGACATCTAAAATCCTTTTTCAATCTGATAAGGAGGAACAAAAGAAGATACGGAGGCTACATAATCCATATCGGGATAGTTCTCATTTTTGTGGGAATTACCGGATCCTCAGCTTTTAAATCTGAGAAGTTAGTAACTCTGAAAAAGGGAGAATCACTAACCATTAAGGATTATGAATTAAGATTTGAGAATCTCTCGAGCTATCCCACCCAGAATAAATACGTGACGGCGGCCACTCTCTCCGTGTACCGAAAAGGAAAAAAGCTCGGTACCTTGAGACCGGAGAGGAACCTTCACCGCAATCAGGAACAGCCTACCACCGAGGTGGCCATTCGCTCGACCTTGGTAGAGGATCTATACGTTATTCTTGCCCAGCATGATGAGGACGGTAGGGCGACCTTTAAAGTGCTGATCAATCCTCTGATTGTGTGGATGTGGATAGGAGGATTCGTGCTGGCCGGAGGAGCTATGATCGTTATGTGGCCCGATAAAAGGGAAAAACGGTGGTTAGCGTTCTCCTATGCCCGGGAGCTAATAAAGGATGAGATCTAAAAAGATAATAACCCTTTTCTGGCTGTCTTTTCTCTTAAGTGGGTTTGTTCTGGCTGCTCCGAGTTTAGCTCTTACCGTAGATGATGTTGCTGGAGACCTCATCTGTACCTGTGGCTGTGGCAAAATGCTGGATGTGTGCGACATGGAAGGATGTGCCCAACCGATGAAGGAGTTAATAGGAGAAAAGATTGCCCAGGGTGAGACAAAAGACCAAATCATAGGGTACTTTGTTGTCCAATATGGTGAAAAAGTTCTCGCCGCTCCCACTAAAAAGGGATTCAACCTGACGGCCTGGATTATCCCTTTTGTAGCTATATTCATAGGGGCAGGGATTATCTATCTCATCGTCACCAAATGGGTACTGCAGGGAAAGATCCGCCAACAAGACATGAGGAAAACTCATCCCCCCCCAATAGAAGATAAATATAGCGAGAAGCTTAAAAAGGAACTGGAAGAATTTGAGTTTTGAATAAGAAGGTCTGAAAATGACAGCGATAACTATGGTTCTCATTGGTTTGGTGGCGGTGCTATTTATTATTTATCCTTTGATAAAAAGGAAAAACAATACCTCAAAGGAAAATAAAGCCAATAATGAACCACAAGATCTTGTACTGAAAAAGGAATCCGTCTACGCAAGCCTTAAGGAGTTAGAATTTGATTACCAGACCGGGAAGCTTTCCCGGGAAGACTACGAAGGGCTGCGTTCTCAGCTGGAAAGCATCGCCGTCTCCCTTCTCAAAAAAGCTGACCGAGTAAAGGAAGGAAAGGGTAGAGAGAAAACGATACAGGAGGAGATTGAATTAGAGGTCCTTAGGCTGCGTAAGAAAAAGGATTTACCTGCCGATAAGGAAAGAAGAGGGGATAAATAGAAGGTTAAAGAAGGAACTTAAGGAGATCTGGAGAATGGCAAAAAGGAGTAAAAAGCTCGGCCTCTTTGTAGGAAGTTGGCTAATACTGTTGAGCCTCTGCGGCACGAATTTAGCCGCACAAACAAAAGATCCCGCTAAGGGGCTAATTAAAGGGACTATTACCAACAAAACCCCCGCGGGTAGTGAGGTTAAAAGTGAGGAGATCATCCTTCATGTCAATAAAGATGACTCTGAAATTGAGAAATTATCTACCCGAACCAACCCCTCCGGTAGCTTTGAGTTTAAAAACTTGCCCACTGACAGAGATTATAGCTATTTTGTCTCGTTAGATTATCAGGGAGGGGAATACCTGAGCGATACGGTCAGTTTCGAGGAGGCCCAGAGCCCCATAGTTTTGAACCTAACGGTCTATGACTCTACTACCAGCGATGAGAAGGTTAAGATAGATATAGATCATATCCTTATCGAAAAGGCTGAGGCCGGGTCTCTTTCAGTCAGCGAGGCTCTGGTATTTAACAACACCGGGGACAAGACCTATATTGGGGAAAAAAGCGACCCATCTGGTGAGAACGAGACCCTGAAAATATCCTTGCCTGCCGGCTTTTATGACCTGGAATATGTGCAAGGATTGATGGGCTGCTGCGCCAGACAAACGAAAGAGGGGATTGTGGATACCATGGATCTTAAACCGGGCCCAAAGACAGTAACCCTCAGGTATAAACTTAACTACTCTTCTAAAAGCTATCTCTTTCCAGAAATTTTTGACTATAAGACCACCAACTTTTATTTACTCGCTCCCGGGATTTTTAAGATTTCCGGTGATAATCTGGTCTCGGAGGGACCCCTGGAAATTGAGGGAGCACCCTATACCGCTGTGGGAACAGAAAAGGAAATGCCTGCCGGTAGTCAAATCACGGTAAAGATAAGCGGCCTACCTTCTTCGGGATGGAAATTTACTCACGCGGCCATAATCGGCTTAATCTCATTCTTTGTCGTCATAGGCTTTGCTTATCCTCTTCTAAAGAAGAATAAGGCTATCAGGGATCAAGTGAGCGCGAAAAGAATAAAACCCACTCCAACTAAAGAAAATTTAGAAGCAGAGAGGAAGACCTTGTTTTCCCTAATTGCTTATCTAGATGACCAATTTGAGGCGAAGGAGATCCCAGAGCACCTCTTCCGAGAGATGAGGAAAGGATTCAAGGAAAAATTGGTCAAGGTTATGGAAACGTTAGCCAAAATGGGAGGATAAAAATGAGATCTCTAGAAAAGAGAGACTTGATCGGCTATCTAAGTTTAGTCTTGATGCTTGCAGCCCTCTATATGGTATTTATCTACGCTCCTACCGATAGAAATCTAGGGGATGTACAGAGGATATTTTATTTTCATGTCTCTTCTGCCTGGATAGCTTTTCTTGCCTTCTTCCTGGTGTTTCTAGCCAGCATCCTCTATTTGAAAGAGGGAACTCGTAAATGGGATATCCTGGCCTATGGTTCGGCCGAGATCGGGGTGATCCTCACCAGTCTGGTTCTCATAACCGGCTCTATCTGGGCTAAACCCATCTGGTATACCTGGTGGACCTGGGATGCTCGTCTGACCACAACCTTAGTGCTATGGTTAATTTATGTGGCCTATCTAATGTTGAGATCTTACACCGAGGGTTCACGCGGAGCCAGATTTGCTGCTGTCTTTGCTATATTAGGATTTGTTGATGTTCCCATCGTCTTTATGTCTATTCGATGGTGGAGAACCCAGCATCCGGGCCCTGTAATTGGGGGAGGAAAGGGAGCAGGATTGGCCCCTCCCATGCTCTATACCTTATTCGTGTGTCTGGCCGCCTTTACTTTACTTTTCATCTACCTACTTCTTCTAAGAACAAAATTAGAAACAATTAAAGATGAGATAGATCATCTTAAGAGAGGAGATTGACTAAATGACAAATCTTACCTATCTTTTCGCCGCCTATACTGTGATCTGGGTAGCCTTATTTCTCTACATTTTCAGTCTATCTCGTAAGACTAGGCAATTAGAAAAGATGCTTGCCGCTCTAAAGAAAAGTAGGGGAAAGAAAAAAAGTAGCTAGGCTAACATTCAAAGAAAGGACAGATTATGATAGGCTGTACTAAATTGATCTGCGGGAAGGCTACTGTCTCCGAAGCCCTAAAATATAAGGAAGGAGAGACTCCCTCTCATCTTTTACAATTTTCCACTAATTTTGGACCGGTAGTGGTTTGGAATTTGAACAATCGCTGTAATTTGAACTGCAAGCACTGCTATATTGAGGCAAAAGACCAAAAACAGGAGGGAGAGCTGACCACCCAGGAGGCTGGCCAATTTATAGAGGATCTGGGAAAGTTGAAGATCCCTGTGCTTCTCTTCTCTGGAGGAGAACCTCTCTTAAGAGAGGATATTTATGAATTGGCCGCCTGGGCGGATAAAGAGGGAATCAGGCCCATACTCTCCACCAACGGGACCTTGATCAGCCGGAAAGTAGCAAAAAGATTAAACATATCAGGGTTTAAATACATAGGGGTAAGCTTAGATGGTCTGGAGCAAGTTCATGATGATTTCCGGAATCGAGTGGGTGCCTTTCAGCTAGCACTGACTGGTTTACAAAACGCCATGGAAGCCGGTTTAAGGGTTGGAGTAAGATTCACCATCAATGAGAAAAACAAAGACGAGCTTCCCCAGGTTCTGGACCTGGTTAAAGAGAGAAAAATTCCCCGTTTCTGTATGTATCACCTGGTCTACGCCGGGAGAGGAAAGGAGCTAATTTCCCTGGATACGTCCAGGGTAGATAAAGGAAAAACGATAGAATTTATCATTGAGAGAACCCTAAAGTTTTGTAAAGATCACACAGAATTGGAGATCCTCACCGTGGATAACCCGGTTGACGGAATCATGATCTATCGCTACATTCAAAAGGAGCATCCAGAAAAAGCAGATGAGGTCTATGAGTTATTAAGGAGAGCCGGTGGATGTTCAGCTGGAGAAAAGATAGCCAATGTTGACCCCCAGGGAGAGGTCCATCCCTGCCAGTTCTGGCAGAATCTATCTTTAGGTAATGTAAAGGAAAAGAGTTTTGCCGAAATCTGGCTGGATGGTAGCAATCCTCACCTGAAGAAGCTGCGAGCCAAGGCTAATTATCTAAAAGGTAGATGCGGAGAGTGTGAATGGGTTAAGATCTGTGGAGGTTGTAGAGTCAGGGCCGAGGCTACCTATGGAGATCCCTGGGAAGAAGACCCCGCCTGTTATCT
>JBHIAL010000006.1:0-19359 GCA_046758525.1 bacterium | reverse complement strand
ATCTAAATTCACTTAGTTTAAGATAGTGTCTTAGTGTTTTTGTTTTTCTCTCTTTCGGCTTTTTTGTGGTTGGACCCCTGCTAAGGCTCTCCATTTTATTCTCTCCGCTCCTAAATTTTAGTTTTTTCATCGTTAGATGTCAAAAACTTTTAGGCAGGAGATGTCAAAAACTTTTAGGCAAGTGACAGACTGGTATTAAAATACATCTATCTGTCGATATGTAGAACGCAGCAACTTCTCAAGAATGGAGAGAAGTTGCTGCGTTGTTTTCCAATCGTACCAAACAATCACTAAATTACCTGATTCCTTGCTCGGCTAATGCAGCAACAGGTTCAACATTGGAAGCATCTACTATACCAGACCCGGTATTGATGTGAAGACCGGCAAAGCCATATTTCTTAGTCAAGACAATTTGAACAATGGGCAGATATCCCTGGAGATATGGCTGCTGATCATGTACAGCTGCAGTATACCCGTTTCTAATAGCCTCTACTGATGCTGCACTAAGATCAAATCCTGCACCCATTATTTCTCCTGGCTTTACACCCGCTGTTTTGAAGTACATTTCTAGTGCGCCGGTGAGTCCTCCGTGATCAGTTATGATTAATTTAACATCAGGATGAGCTGCTATGTATCCTGCTACAACTGGTGCACCCAAAGGTGGATCAGCATTCACTGCATCTGAAATTTCTATATAATCAACTGTTACCCCTGCTTCCTCCAAGCCATCTATACAACCTTTTGACCTTAGTCCTCGGGTTGGTTGTGAGAGAAGTCCATAAACTAAAGCCCTGTCCCCATCTCCTAGACCAAGGAGTTTAGCGGTGTGTCTAGCTAACATAAGGCCAGATGCATACAACTCCTGACCAACATAACCAAAGCCCACTGCAGTATATTTGGCTTCAATACGAGGAAGATCCGTGTTCTGGCTCGTTACTATAATCCCCTTGGCAATAGCTTGATCAACTAAGAGCTCAAATGCATCATCTCCTGGGTGTCCCATGATAGCAATACCGTCAGGATTAGCAGCCATGGCATCTTTAAAGTCCGCAATCATTTTTGCAACGTTCCAGTCCGACCATACATACCTCACGTCAGCTCCCAAATCAGATGCTGCTTGCAATGCCCCTCTATAGACAACAGAAGCAAAAGGACCTCCCTCTGGTCCTCCGTTGAAAAAGTATATTTTCACTCCCTTGCCCAGTTTTTCAAGCCCATAGCCTGTGGCGGCAAAGGCGAGACCGAGACAAAGCACCAATGTAGCAACTATCATCAGCCTCTTTTTCATTTTATACTCCTTTCTTCCCATGGCTTATTTTTTTGTGCAGAGTCCCGAGAGAAAAAAGTTAATTATCTCTCCTCGGAACCTCCTTCTATCCCAAGCTGGATGGCCTTTTTTGACTTCTCACCTTCCTCACAGGTCATAATTTCCAGCTTTACCTTTGTTAACAAAAATCTTGACTGTAATAAAATTATATACTACCTCTTCGGAGTTGTCAAGCCACTACGTGATGTCAAAGAGCCTATTTTTGCTCAAGTTTTTGCCAAAGTCTTGTTAATTTAGGGGGCAAAACCTGTACAAGAAAATGTGGAACACGGCTTATAATAAAATCAAAAAATAATTAGCTAACCTACATATTTAGGTTCTACAAAGTATCCGCACTCCCTTAGGCTCTATAGCCATGACAGAATCTTCTGGGTACTTTCTCTTCCCTAATAGTTCTTTGTAGGTTCGATCGAGTTTTACGCGATGGCTTTTTTCGGAATGATTAAGGAAGAATAAATAATCCTTATTTTCCTTTCTACGAAGTATTACCTCTATATCCTTAGGATCTACCTGAAACGAGGACTTTACTCTTGATTTTTCTATAGCCCATCTCAATACCCGTTTTTTAATTTCTGGAGAGGGATTAGTGCCTATATAAATAGCGCGTCCTTGTCCAAATTGGTTAATGGTGATGCAAGCCTCACCCTTATAGTAGAACTCCGTATATACTCCCATAATTTCTGCTCCCCTGCATTTTATTATATCACACCAGGTATCGCACTCTCCCTGTAAAGGTTCGATTTCAGGATAAGTGAGCTTCAATTTACATTTCTGTATCGAGGATGGGGAATCATATTCAAATACTTCTATCCCCAATAAATCATTAAGCTTGGCCGGCAATGGTTCATCAAGGAGGATATTATTCCAATTCTTTATTCCCGAACGAAAGGTAACAATTAATATCCCGCCTTTTTTCACAAACTCTTTCAAATTGTCCACTAGCTCATCATTAATTAAAAATAAAGCAGGAGCTAAGACAAGTCTATATTTTGAAAGATTCCCTTGGATGGAAATCACATCCACGGGAACATTCCAGATATTTAATAGCTCATAGTAAGAGGTAAAGTGCTCCTGATAATCAAATTTAGGATTATTAGGCTGAATCTCGAAAGCCCATTGCTCATCATAAGATGCAAGCATAGCTACTTCCCGAGGAAATTCCAATCCTATCAGTTTATCTTTAATGCGCTTTAATTCCTGACCTATCTTTTTCACCTCCTCATACCTTTTTGTCGGAACTCCAGACTGATCTAAAATGCCGCGCCATAACTGTTCGGTTCCAAATCGGGACGTTCTCCAACGGAAATAAAGTATTCCTTCTGCTCCGTGAGCAATAGCCTGATAGGTCCACAGTCTTATCTCTCCGGGATGATGATTTCGGCCTACACATTGCCATCCACTGGGACCGCTTTGCTGCTCCATAACCCAGAAATTCTTCTCTTTTAATCCCCGCATAACATCGTGCGATAAGGAAACCTTGACTGGACTCTTATTCTCACCGGTAAACCTTAAACTAGGGTAGTTATCCCAGGCGATAAAATCCAAAGGCTGGGCTAATTTATAATAATCGATCCCGCTGAAAAGCCCCATAAAGTTGTGGGTGATGAATTTATGAGGGCAGATCTTTCTGAGAATGTCTAACTGGAGTTTTTGATAGCTAATATAAGAGTCAGAGATAAATCGTCGGTAATCTAAAAGTAGGCTGGGATTATGAGCGGTTTCTAACTGCCGGGGAAGAGGCACTTGTTCCCATTCTGTATAAGTCTGACTCCAGAAGACTGTTCCCCATTCTTGATTTAATTTATCAAGAGTTTTGTATTTACCCTTTAGCCAGTGTCTGAAATTTGAAGCGCATTCCTCGCAATAACATAACCCTTTTCCCCGATCCCCTCCAAACTCGTTATCAATTTGCCAACCGATGACATTCTCCTTATCTTTATAATGCTCTGCCATTTTTGAGACGATCTTCTGAGAATAACTGCGATATCTCCTACTATTGGGGCAATAGGCACGACGCCCACCAAAACTGGTACGAAGGCCTTCTCTGTTTACCCGTAGGATATCAGGGTGTTTAGCAGCTAACCAGGCAGGAGGGGTAGCGGTGGGTGTTCCCAGGACGGTTTTAATCTTGTTCTGAGCCAAGATTTGGATAGCTTTATTCAACCAATCAAAATCAAATTGCCCTTCTCTCGGCTCCAACTTCCCGCCGGCAAATTCAGCCAGACGCACAACACAAAAACCTGCTTCAGCCATCATCTGAGCATCTTTTTCCCATCTTTCTTCTGGCCAGTGCTCCGGATAATAATCACATCCAAAATCCATTTTCGCTCCTTTCTTAGCTTAACCCTTAATTGCTCCACTGGTAATTCCAGCAATGAACTGTTTCTGTAAGATTAAAAAAAGTACAATCAATGGTACCACTGTTAGCATCGAGCCCGCCATTATAAGATCATAAGGGGTCCGAATACCTGATTGAAGACGTCTGATGGCTACAATGGCTGTTAGCATCTTATTACTTTTTAAAATGATGAGAGGCCAGAGAAAATTGTTCCAGGAGCTCATAAAAAATATTATTCCTAACCCGGTTAAAGCTGGTCTGGCTACCGGTAGAATAATGTGCAAAAATATCTTAAATTCTGAGCATCCGTCTATTCTGGCTGAGTCCAAGAACTCATCGGGTATCTTAATCAGATATTGCCTCATAAAGAATATGCCAAAGGCATTGGCCATTCCTGGAAAGATCAGCCCCCAGAACTTATCTATCCAGCCAATTTTACGATAAAGCACATAGAGGGGAACCAGAGTTATATGAAAGGGTATTATTAGGGTTCCCAGGAGAAATAGAAAGAGAAATTCACGTCCGGGAAATTGGTATTTAGCAAAGCCAAAGGCAGCTAAGGTACAGAAAAATAAAGCTAGAATAGTGGAACTGGCAGCAATGAAGAAGCTATTAAATAGATTTCTATCAAAGGGGAATCGTTCAAACAAGGAAAAAAAGTTGCTAAGAGTGGGATTCTTGGCAATCAAAGTAGGTGGATAGGTAAATATTTCAGATTGGAATTTGAAGGCGGAGCTGAACATCCATAAGAGAGGCAACATCATAGCAATAGAAATTGATACCAGGAAAAGATAAACTAAGGCTTTCTTTAAGTGCACCTTCTTTTTCTGCCCCTTTAAGCTCATTTTTTCTCTCCCAGAAATTTTATCTCAAATAAACTGCAAAGGAATAATATAATAAATAGGACGTAAGCAATGCTTGAAGCAATGCCAAAATGAAGATATCTAAACCCAACATTATAGAGGTGTAATACGGGAGTGAGGGTAGCATTCATAGGTCCTCCTCCAACTGCTGCTCCAAAACCGGTTAATATATAAGGCTCCTCAAACAAAGAAAATGTTCCTACGGTGGATAAAAGTAGGCAAAAGAGCAGCATCGGCTTCATTAAGGGCAAGGTAATACGAAAGAATGATTGAGTAGGTGAGGCTCCATCAATCTTGGCTGCTTCATATAATTCCAGGGGGATATTTTGCAGCCCTGCTAGAAGAATGACCATATTATACCCTAACCAGCGCCAGGTTACCAGACTACTAAGACCAATGCGGGCTAAATTTGGGGTATTTAGCCAGGCAACAGGTTTAACTCCAAACCAGCCTAAAAATAGGTTTGCCAGACCATAATTCTTATCCAGTAGCAACTGGAAAGAATAAGCTACTGCTACTATAGCGGTAACATAGGGAAGAAAAACAAAGGTTCTAAATACACCCTGTAGTCTAATGTACCTGGAATTCAATAAGGCGGCCAGAATTAATGCTAGCAGAGTCATACTGGGAACATATTCAAAGAATATAATTACACTATTAATCAAAGATTGTCGAAATGGTCGATTTATAAACAAATTCGTATAGTTAAGTAGGCCAACATACATTTTCGGGCCCCTACCGCTCCATTTATGAAAACTCAGATAGAAGGAATATGTTATCGGATAAAGCATAAAAATGGCAAACAAAATGAAAAAGGGGGAAATAAAGAGATAAGGAACCTTATTCTTTCTTATCTTTTCAAATAGATTTTCTTTTTTTATTCCTTGACCTCGCTTTGCCAATCTAATCTCACTCTTCTAAGCCACCGCGTAAGAGCCTAAAGCCCTTACGCGGTGAGGATATTTGCTTCCCTTAACTACCAAGAACCGATTACTTTCTCCCGGTCCTGGCTCTTATTTCTGTAGCGGTTTGAGCCAAAGCTTCTTCTGCGCTCCTTATGTCTCCCAGAGCGTAAGCAGTTACATACACCTGAAGAATACTGTTCATTTCCGCATAATCTTTAGTGTAATTCCACCAGGGTATCTGTTTAGCCGCTTCCACAAATATTTTCCTATGTTTCTGCCCCCCAAAAAAGGCCACTTCCTCTTCCACCATAGGGTCAGTATACGTTTCTAACAGAGAGGGGAACCAGTCTACTTCTCTCCAGGCTGCTAACTGGGATTTTCTGTTGGCAGTGATGTGCTCTGTAAACTTCCAGGCTGCTTCTTTATTTTCACATTGTTCAGTGATTGCTAATGTAGAGCCACCGTCATTGCTGGACCTTACTCCACCTTCCTCCCAGACGGGCAGAGGCACAACACCCCATTTCCCCGAGCTTTCGGGGGTGATCCAACCCGATAAGAAACCACCCATCCACACGCCTTCAATGATGGTTGCTACCTGACCCTCATCTATACCAGCATACCATCCTGCAGTCCAGGATACAGAGTCCTGTACCAGGTCTTCCTTCCAGAATTTGCCCAGGTACTCAAGGGTGTTTGCTGCTTTTGGACTGTCGATGACTACCTTGCCTTCTCTGTCAACATAACCTGCTTCCTGCTGCCAGAGAAGAATCTCATAAATTCGAAAGTCATTGTTAGCCTTAGCCTGAGCGAACATGTAACTACCGGTGGTCTTTTTGATAACTTTGGCCACTTCATAGAAGTCATCCCAGGTGTCTAGTAGCTTAGCTACAGACTCAGGATCAGATGGGTATCCCGCTTTCTCAAATATGTCCCTTCGATACCAGATGGCAACTGGACCACTGTCCGCGGGCATAGCATAAATTCTTCCTTTCTCATCCTCGGCATCTATCCATTTGGCACGGTCCATTTTATCGTAGTAGGGCAAAGCTTTTTCGGTAATGTCGTACAAGCCCCCTAGAGCCACAAACTGTGCTAAATGGCTATTCTCTAACCCAACTATATCTGGTGCTCCTTCACCGGCTGATAGAGCCAAAAGCAGATTCTCATAAACATCCGCCGGTCCCATTATCACTTGATCGATCTTTATCTCTGGATAGAGTTCACCAAATTCCTCAATGGCAGCATTCATACCCTTTTGCCAATAATCCCACCACCAGACTGTAAGGGTGGTTTCTTGGGCAAACACAGGTCCCATACTAGCTATTACCAAAAAGCTAGCAATAATGAAGGCAAAAACTAACCTTAACCTTCTTTTAGATTTTCTCCTACTTTTTCTTTGCCTCATACTTTTCCTCCTTTAACTTCCCTTTCAAAAATTCCCCTGCTTCAAGATTCTCCTAAAGCTTACCTCATAAGTATCACCTCCTCATTTCCAACAGCTTCGTAGATTTGACGTTATAAATTGAATTACCTCAATAGATCTCTGGTTGATTTTCGTTCTATGAAAGTAGGGATAATTTCCTCACGGATAGGAGGCTCGGTAACCGAGGAGGAGTTTAGCCTTTCTAAGAGAATCTGGGCTGCTCTTATACCCATTTCATGGTTGGGTACATGCATAGTAGTTAGCTTAGGTGAGGCCAGGGATGAGTAAGTGTCGTCAAATGCTATTATGGAGATATCTTCAGGGATTCTCAGTCCTCTTTCTAAAGTTGCCTCTGCTGCTCCGACAGCCAGCAGATCGCTATAGGCGAATATGGCTGTAAAATCTAAATTAGATTCATATAATTCTTGCATTGTGAGGAAAGCATCGTCGGGAGAAAAACTATCTGTTTGAACTATCAAATCTTTTTCCTGTGCTAATCCATTTTCTAATAAAGCTTTTTTATAGCCTTCCCCTCGCAGTCGACTGGTTGTACTATCCTTAACTCCCAGGGAAACAATGCGTTTATGTCCCAATCTAATTAAATTATAAGTAGCCTCATGAGCTCCCTTTTTATCATCTACAAGAATAGAATCCACATTATCTATATTCCGAGGAGAATGAACAATCACTAGGGGAATATTTAGGTTTTGTATCAGAGATGTAGCTTCTTTTACTTTGGGGCTGTGCCAAGCACTCAGAATTATTCCACTAACTCGGCTTTCTAAAATAGTTGTCAAATGACGAAATAACTTTTTGTCAGAAAAATCGGTATTATATAAAGAAACATCGTAAGAAGCCTCTTCCATGGTATCCTGTACTCCTCGAGTTACCCGGGCAAAAATAGGATTATTGATATCAGGAATAATATAAGCCACGGTACGACTGTTTCTTGTTTTTAATCCTCGAGCTATTCGGTTAGGGTAATAGTTCAGCTTGTTTATGGCTTTCAGTACTTTCCCTACTAATTCATCGCTCACAAAACGGCTCTTATTAATTACCGCAGATACTGTAGCTACAGATACTCCGGCGCGTTGGGCTACATCTTTAATGGTTGGACTACGGTCTTTCTTTTTCATAGGCCTGTATGCTAGATGTAAACGATTAGCTAATCGTTTACATAATTATAGTATAAAAAATTTTTTTGTCAAGCCCCCCACTGTCACACACCCCAACTTGACGTAACCGCCACGAACTCATAAGTTTTTCCAGCGAAGGGTTCTGAAAGAATTAGCCAGGAAAGGATTTCAAAATGGGGTTAATCAAATTTTTGAGGAAGGTGTAGGCTCATTAACTACGGCTGGTTGAGGAATTGGAGAATCAAGCGGGAAGATTGCTCGGGCTTCTGGAGGTGAAGATTATGAATTGCGCCTTTAACAGTGACGATCTCAAGCTTCTTCACAGTTTTTTTGAGAACTTGTAGGGTTGGTTTGAGAAACTTTTTAAAGTCAGATTTTTCCCCCATCAAAAATAAAATCGGCGATTCTATCTGGGTATCCTCATATTTTACCTTAAGCTCATTTTGATCTACTTTAGCAAGGTTATGCCAGAAAATTCGAGTGGAGGTCGCATTGTTCCAATGAATTATTTCAGTCATCTTTTTCTGATCCTTCCTACTCATCTGGCTAAAACTTTTCCCGGTAACTAATCTGGTCATGGGTCCATCTAAAAGACCCGTCCGTAGTAGGCCAATCCATAAATCACCGACAACTGGCTTTCCCCGAAGGGACAAAAGGAATCGATGATCTTCTACGAACTCCTCAATGTCAAGAAAACCCTCGATAACAATGACTTTATTGGTGAGGTTGGGATACTTCTTGGCAAATTGAAAAGCGATGGCGCCTCCATAGCAAATGCCTATAAAATCAGCTTTTTCAATCTCTAAACTATCCATAAACTCTTTAATCAGGTCGGCCTGTTCGCTAAAGCTATAGTTGAACCCAAAGGAAGGTTTATCTGAGTCACCATTACCTAAAGATTCAATGGCTAGGACCCGGCGATATCTTGAAAGGGAGGCTATCAAAGGATTCCAGACTCTATAGGTTGCCACTGACCCGCTAATCAAAATAAGGGGCTTACCGCTCCCGGATTCTACATAGTGTAGATTATGACCATCAACCACTACAAATCTATCTTTTCCGAGCTTTGCCGCTTGAGCAACCCTGTGAACATCATTTTTATAAAAGAAATATCTAGGTCTACCAAAACTCAAGCCAAAGTAATGGATAATTTCGCCATTTCTTTCCAACTCTGCCGCATAATCAAAATCAAGAATTCGGGAAAGTCCTATTGTGGCTCCAAAGGTGAAATGATCAACCTTATAGCCAATTCTAAGGGCTGACCGATTTAAAACCCGGTATTCGAAGCCGAGGTGAAACTCAAAATCGTCCCTCTGGAGAACCCCACCCAAGGTGAGAAGATTCTTACCCTTTCCCCATCTCGTGGTTAGGGAAACAACCTCCCTTTTCTGAGTTTTCTTATCAGCCCGGATAAGGTTTTTCTGGTAGACACCGACATCAAGCCAGGGACGAGGAGAAATCAGAATTCCAGCGTTTACTCTGCTGCCCCTTCTTTTTTTATCAAAATCAGAGCTCAGACCCCAGCTAAACCATGGCAGAGGTCTAAATCCATAGCCAATTTCGTAATTGGTTCGATCTTCCTTTCTAAATCGGTTAATCCCCAGGGGACCTATATTTAAAGTAGTGGTGAGATTTGATGAGGAAGCCGACGAATTGTATCCTTCTATGGATAACATGACACTTTCCAGCCATGCCAGTCCTGCTGGATTGAAGAAGATAACAGAGGGATCGTGCACCGGAATGGGAAGAATCCCTCCCATTCCCATAGCTCGGACACTCAGGAATTTCTCATTTGAAAGGTTCTGGGCTAAGACAGAGTCATTCCAGCCCCCCAAAATCAACCCCAAAATTACCAAACTAAGGCCAAATACGAATTTAGCATCCGAATCTCTCATTGGCTAATTCAACAATTCTGCGGGCAATGTCTAATGCTGCCCTGGGCTTGACCAGCTCCCTGGCTCTAGCTTGCCAGTTTTCGAAATCAGAGAACCCATCAAGAAATCTTTCGATTAAGCTAAGCATCTGCTTTTCTCTTTGCAGGTTGAAGGCAATCTTCTTTTTGAGAAGAAACTCTTGATTTTTTCTTTCCTGCCCGGCTAAACAGTCCAGGATCCCCAGGGGAAGGTCTTTAACCAGGGCTTCAGCAATGGTAAGTCCCCCTGGTTTTGAGATAAGTAAATCTGATATTTCCATTAACTCATTAATTTTCTTGGTATAGCCCAAAATCTTGACGGGGATACTAAGCTTTGGTTCGATTTCTTGAAGTTCTTTCTTCAGCCCATCATTGGTTCCGGTTACTATCAAAAGCTGAATAGGTAGACCTAATCTATTTAAGGTATCTACGGTCCGACGTAAAGGCCCAATTCCCTGACCCCCTCCCATCAAAAGAATGGTAAAAAGATCATGCCTTATTTGCCATTTATCTTTTAATCCCTCTTTATCAGTATCCTCAGAAAAAATAGGCGAGATAGGAATTCCACAGGCTTGAACCTTATCTTGAGAAATTCCTTTCTTTCTCAGGCTTTCTTTCATCTCCTCATGAGCAAGGAAATAGACATCAACATTGTTATAAGTCCAGTAAGGATGAAGAGAATAATCAGTAGGCACCGCCACTAACAAATAATCTAATTTTTTTCGTCTTTTTATAGTAGAACAGAGAGCAAGGGGTAGTCCATGGGTACATATGACCACCTGAGGATTAAAAGGGACAATGACCTCCTTATAAAGTCGGAAGGAATTTAGCAGGCAAGAAAACTCTCTCAAACCATAGGTTAGCCAAAAAATTAGATTACTGTTCCAGAGAAAATCCCAGAACCAGGGGGTTACCTTTATAGCAGCGTAATAGAGACCATCTAATATTTTCCTGACCAGAGGATTTCCGTGCTTAAAAAGATCTTCCTTCCTCACCTTTATTTGAGGATAAAACCTCTCTAAGGTCTGCTCGATAGCTTCGGCAGCACGACGGTGACCCGACACTTGCGAGACATATAGAAGAAGGATTTTCATGGTTTGATTTATATCTCAGTGCTTCGGATCCTGAAAAGAGTCCATTCTCTTCCCCTAGCCTGGAGATCTATCAGGCCATTTCTCTGTCATAAGATTTAGCCCCTCTAAAGTCAGCACAGGATCAACCTCATCAATCTCGGCACACTCCTCTCCTAATAAGATCCCCATTCCACCCGTGGCTATGACTTTTGCCTCTTTCCCCAGCTCCCTTTTTATTCCTCTAATTATCTCTCCTACTCCACCAAGACAGTGGTAAAATAACCCTGCCCCTAAACCATCTCTAGTATTCTTTCCAATTACGGATGCTGGTTTTTTAAAGTCTACCGGGAATAAAGCTTCCGCCTTCTCGGCCAGACTCTCCATAGCAGTCCTCACTCCCGGAGCTATGACTCCCCCCAGATATTCTCCTTTTTCCGAGATCACATCAAAGGTAGTAGCGGTTCCAAAATCTATCACAATGGCCGGAAGTTTATACAACTCTGCCGCAGCAACTACATTGGCTATTCTATCCCCTCCTACTTCCCAAGGATTATCACACAAAAGAGGTATTCCTACTTTCTCCACCTCTACTTCAAAAGCAGATACTCTAAAATACTTCTCTATTGATTTCTTTAAAGGAGAAACCACCGAAGAGACCACGGAACAGATCATTGCTTTACTTATCTTAATTTCTTTACCAGGCTCTCCCGTCCAACTGGAAAGTAAGATCCCCCATTCATCAAGCTCTTTTCTGGGTCGGGTAGCAAACTCTCCACTGAGCACTAAATCCCTTTTTTCAAAAACTCCCGCCTTGACTACCGTATTACCTACATCAATTACCAGGTTCATATCTTTTGGGGCCTTTGCTTAATATATCCTTCCTCAGGAATGATCCTTTTGTGCATTCCACTCTCTAACCTCAGGATCAACCCACCATCCTCATCTAAATCCTGTGCTAGACCTCGAAACCTTCCCTCAGTAGTTACAACCTCCACCTGCTGGCCCAGCAAAGAGGAAAATAAGCGAGCTTTTTCCAAAAGTAGCCCAACATTGACTTGAGAGGAAAAATATAGATTTTCTAGCTCTTCCAACGTACACTCCAGGAACCTTTTTTTTGAGGTTGAGTGTCCGGTTTCCCTGATCAATGAAGTTGCTATAAAAGAGAGGGGCGAAGGAAATTCCCGAATATTCAGATTAACTCCTATACCCATGACGGCAAAGTTCACGCTCTCTCTTTCAGCTCTCACTTTAACTAACACCCCTGCCACCTTTTTGTCCTTTATCACCACATCGTTAGGCCATCGAATCCGCGGTTCAAGCAGAGGAAATAGTCTATCAATACTCATAGCAATTCCCACGGCTCCCAGGATGCTCAACCGGGGAACTTCGGAAGAAACCATGCGGGGACGCAAAATAAGAGAAAACCATAATCCTCCCTGGGGAGAATACCAGTAACGATCCCCCCTTCCTTCTCCCTGAGTTTGCTCATCAGCCACCACCACCGTCCCCTCTTCTGCTCCTTTTTTGGCCAGCAAAGAGGCAATTTTATTGGTGGACTCTAAGCAGAAGTAATAATAGATTTCTTTACCAAACACTGATCACTAATTCCTGACAGCTGTTTTATCAAATACCTCCGGAGTTACATAATCTCCGTACTTTGCTTTGGCAGCTTCTAGTTTCTGTTTCTGCTCTTCAAGGGTTTCAAACAAGGTCTTTGGAGTATGGGGAACATTTGTTTGGTAGATTTTGACAATCCTTTCGATTTTTGCAAGATTCTCTGGAATTTTTAATGTGAACTGCTCTACATAATCTTTTTCACCATAATCTTTATCAAGAACTTCTCTAAACAATCTTTTAAGGTCCTTATATTTGGGGATATAACCCGTTGGGGTTTTAATTGCATCCATATCTCCGTTAACACGTAGCTCCATCCATTTAATCCATACATATTTATCGTTCATCGCATTCATATATTTGCCATTTTTATCTTTCAAGAAGTAGTTAACAGAGAAGATAGACGGTGGCTTATCTATAGCATTGCCAAATTCAAGATTATTATTGATATATTTACCAACAGTAATGGACAAAAAATCAAGATTGGACATAGGATTGAACTTTCTTACACCTACCTTTCCAAGAGTTGCTGCTGTGGTTTCTGACTCTAATGCTGCACCCATGGTCAATATTCCGTGACTCCAATCAAAAGCCTGCTCCACAGGTACCCAGGTGTCGGAATCTCTACCTCCATAAATTATTCCACCTACTACCACTCCTCGAGGATCATCTAATTTTGGATCACAGTTTTTTAACCCACTTATACTGATGGTGTATCTTGCATTGTTATGGGACGGAGGTATCTCGTCACCCTTTGAATCTTTTTCCCCTATAGTCCACTTTCCAGAATGATTAATACCCCTTTTGGGAATATCCTCATCTTTTCCAAGCCAGTATGGAATCCTACCATCGGTTACCAGAACATTAGAAAAAATTATTTCTCCGGGAGAATTGAGAGCTTCCCAGATTAAGGGATCATCTTTTGAATTAATGCCTCTAATAATTCCAAATATTCCACATTCAGCATTTGCGGCACGGATCCTTCCATTTTTCTTCCTCAAAAATGCTATATCATCACCGACAATGGTCTCACCCTTTAACATGGAAGTTGCCGTTTTACCGCATAAACTTGGGAAAGCACCGGTGAAGTAGGTCACTCGCCCGCCTGGACCGTGAACCCCTATAATGAACATATGCTCAGCCAGCCACCCTTCCTGTGAAGCCTTATGGATGGCCAAGCGCATGGCAAGTTTTTTAAGCCCGATACTATTTCCGCCGTACTGGGTATTGGTGCTGAAAACTACATTCTCTTTTATATCTATATATATCCTGCGCTTATCAATATTTTTACTTACCCCATTTTCCAGAATACCTGCACTGTGAACAAATTTGAAAAATTCATTGGAATCTCCCATCCTCTTGAACATCTCGTATCCACTTCTATAGAGAATACCTTCGCTGTGGGCAACATAGCTTGAATCGGTCATCTGAAGACACCGAATTGAGAACTCAGAGTTTACTGGGCCTAAACAGAAGAAACAAACATATACTTCTTTTCCTTCCATAATATTTTTCAGAAATTCATGTACTTCTTTAAGCCCCTTTCCTCGATCTATGGTGTTAATATGGGCACCAAGATTCATACTGGGAGAAACAAGAAGCTTGGTCTTATCTTTATCCCTTGCCTGATCATCATATCCGTCAAAATGAACTGTATGGCCGTCAAGGGCAAGCTTCTCCTCCTCCCTATTTTCTAAGGCCTTATTTCTAAGGTACTGAGCGTCTTCAGCAGAATCAGTGCGGACAAAAACAGAAGCAGGATTACAATGCGCCACATATTTTGCTACAAAATTAACAAGCTTTGTATTACCCAATGCCATTAGCTTTTCGTAGCTGTCTGCTTTACACCTATCTTTAAGCAATTTTACATAACTTTTACCCACTAAAGTTTCCTTCATGAAAGACAGTTGAATCCCTCCAGAATCCTGTCTGCCTCTTTTCTATCTTTCTTTATTCTCTCGGCTAAGGAAGAAAAGGAGGCAAATTTTTCTATTCCTCGAATTTTGTCAACCAACTCAATTTTAATCGGCTCTCCATAAATATTCCCCTTAAATTTTATTATATGTACCTCAATACCAAAAGAACTATCACCAAAAGTTGGTTTACCCCCCACGTTTATTATTGCCTTGTAAGGCTCTCTCCTTAAAGTGAGTTTACCGGCATATACTCCCGGAGCAGGTAAAAGCTTATGAGGATGAGGTTCCAGGTTGGCTGTGGGATAGCCAAGAGCTCGACCTCGTTTCTTTCCTCTCACCACCTTGCCAAGAATTGTGGGATATCGACCCAGCCATTGACTAACTTTTTCTATTTTTCCTTCTTTTAGCCACTCACGAATTAAAGAGCTGCTCAGCTTTTTCTTTTCTACTTTGAGAAGAGGAATCACCTTGAGTTTGTATCCAAACTCATTTTCTGCTTCTTTTAGCCAACCGACATCTCCCTTTCTATCTTTGCCAAACACGAAATCTTCCCCTATCACCACTTCTTCGATCTCTAAATTATTACTCAGTTGTTTCATAAAGGAATACGGGGAAAGAGAAGAAAAACTAGAGGTAAAGGGTAAAATAAATACTAAATCTATACCTAATTCAGCAAGAACCTTCTTCTTTTCTTCCCAGGTGGTTAGAAGAGGTAAAGGATGACCAGAGAAATATTCCGAAGGATGGGAGGCAAAGCTAATCACACAGCTTTTTCCTCCCTTGGACTTTGCGTCTTTAATTAGCTGGGTAAGAATCTTTTGGTGTCCCTTATGAATTCCATCATAAAAACCGACTGTAAGAATAATGTGCGCCAGTTTTCCCCGGGGGAAAAATTTTCTTTTAACCTCCATCTTAAATAAGTACTCTCAGATATTTAAAGCCTATCTTATCTTTACAAAAATGAGATTCTTCTTGAAGACTGGTGGCTACTGCTAGAAGCTCTCCTTCTTGACTGCATAATCGAACCTTGTCGCCTTTTCCCAACTCCTTGGGTAAAAAATCCAGATGAGGTAAATATAGAGGCCTACCCCACTTGACTATCTTTTCCACTCCAGGTTTTACTTTGACCAGGGGTAAGTGCGGTAAAGCATCTTTCAAAGAACAAATAATTTCTTCCTCTTTCCCCCCGTTTACTTTATCCTCTAAATCCTTCAATGTCTTGGCTTGCTTTAAATCAAAAGGGCCCACCTTAGTCCGACAAAGCGCAGCTTGGTAGGCTCCAAAACCAGAAACCTTCCCTATATCGGCACACAGGCTCCTGACATAAGTTCCTTTAGAACAGCTTACTTTAAACTGCACTTTAGGATGACGATTAGAGACGAAATCCAGTAACTCAAGCTCGTAAATCCAGATTTTCCTTGGCATACGCTCAACCTCCAGTTCATCTCTGGCTATTTTATAGAGTCTTCTTCCCTTCCAGTGAACAGCAGAAAGCATAGGAGGAGTCTGGATTATCTTCCCCCTAAAACGAGCAAAAAGCTCCTCCACTTTATCTCTGGACAGGGAAGAGGCGTCTTTCTCCTCTACTACCTTTCCCTGACCATCAAGACTGGTGGTTGTTATGCCAAAAATCATCTCGCCCTGATAAGTTTTGCCCAGATCCTGTAGAAAACGGGTCAGCTTGGTAGCCCGGCCTAAACATATCAAGAGAAGCCCAGTGGCTAGCGGGTCCAGTGTTCCGGTATGTCCTGCCTTCCTTATCTTAAGGAGCTGCCTAATTCTCTTCACAACATCATGAGAGGTCAACCCTTTCGGCTTATCTACCAATAATAGTCCATCCATGATCTTTGCCTATTTTGGAGATCTCATTGACCAAAGAGATTTTCCAAGACCGTAGTTTCAAAAACTCTCTACCTTACTCTGCAAACTAATGTTGTGTCGAGGGGTATTTTGATGACGGTCAGGAACGAGGAGGGGTCACTACATTATCTCCATCTTAGAATCTATGAGAGAGATCTTTTTATCTTCTTTAATAAAGTCAACAATCTTAGACAAGATACTCTGAGCGAACCTTCCCTCGGTAGTCAAAAAGGCTATACCCAAACCTGCCCTTTGCCACAGATCCTGATGTCTGATTTCAGAGACAGAGACATTGAAATTATTGCGTATACGCTCAATTAAGCTTTTTATAATCCGCCGCTTATCTTTTAAAGAACTACCAGAAAATAACTTAATTTCCAGCTCTAAAATTCCTATGACCATTTTTGCTTAACGAATTCTTCTTGTTTCGTAAACTTTAATCAGATCGCCTTTTCTCACCTCGTTAAAACCCTCTACATTTACTCCACACTCCAGTCCCGTGAGGACCTCACTTACATCTTTATCAAAACGTTTAAGACTATTAACCATACCTTCTCCCACTACCTCATCTCCTCGAAAAACTTTGGCTTTGCTTCCCCTAACCATCTTACCTACCGTAATGTAAGAGCCTGCCACAACTCCTACTTTTGGGATTCTAAAAGTATCGCGAACCTCAGCTTCTCCTATCTCTACTTCTTCATACACGGGTTCTAAAAGACCTTGCATGCTCTTCTTGATATCATCAATCATTTCATAGATAACCTGATAGGATCTTATATCTACCCTCTCATCTTTAGCTAAAGTCCGGCTCTCCGAAACTATCCCTACATTGAAACTAATTACTATACCTTTTGAAGCAGCGGCGAGGAGAATATCGGATTTATTCACTTCTCCTATTCCCCCATGAACTATATTGATCTTCACCTCCTTATCTTCTAAATTATTCAAAACATCCCTGAGGGCTTTTAACGATCCCTGAGTATCTGTCTTCAAGATAATATTGAGGGCCTTTTTCTCCTTCACCTGCTCTTGGTAAAGACTTTCCAAAGTTATCTTCTCTCTTTTGGTTAAGCTCTTTGCCCTTTCTTCTTTCTTGGCCTCTTCCGCTAACTGACGAGCCTTTTTCTCATTTTCGGCTTTTCTAAATATACTTCCCGGAGTTCCTATATTGGAAAGTCCCAAAACTCTCACCGGTGTCGAAGGACCGGCTTCCTTTAACTTTTTCCCCTTCCAATTAATTAAAGCCCTCACCTTCCCAAAACTCGATCCCCCTACTAGAACGTCACCTATTTTTAGAGCACCCTCCTGAACCAATAAGGTAGAGCAGGGACCCTTCTGGCGGTCCATTTCCCCCTCAATTACCACCGCCTTGAAATCATCGTCAGGATCTTCTCTTAGCTCGAGCATTTCTGCTTCCAAAAGGATCATCTCTAACAGTTCATCTAATCCCTGTTTGGTTAAGGCGGAGACTTCCACGCAAATGGTCTTTCCTCCCCATTCTTCAGGAGTTAGATCATATTTATTGAGTTGTCTTTTTACCCGGTCCGATTTGGCCTCACTCTTATCTATCTTATTTATAGCAACTACAATAGGAACCTTAGCTGCTCGAGCATGATCGATTGCTTCCACTGTTTGAGGCATAACTCCATCATCAGCCGCGATTACCAGAACCGCGATATCAGTGACCTGAGCTCCATGCGCCCGCATAGCTGTAAATGCCTCGTGGCCAGGAGTATCAATAAAAACTATTTTTTTTCCGTGAAACTCTACCTCTGAAGCCCCGATTCTTTGAGTGATCCCACCTACCTCCTCCTTAGCTACAGCTGTCTGGCGTACAGCATCCAGAAGAGAGGTCTTGCCGTGATCGACATGGCCCAATAGCGTCACTATGGGAGCCCGGGGAAGAAGTTTCTTTGCTTTAGGGGAGGGTTTTCTCTTTTTTAATATCGACTCCTCTAGCTGTCTAGCCTCCTTCGCGGATAGACCGCTCAGGCTACTCTTGGCTTCGATCCCTGAACTAGCAAGTAATTTTAAAAGCTTAGCAGTGGATAAATTTAACCTTCTAGCTAATTGATAAACCCGCATCATTTTCTTTGACCCTTAATTAAGATTTACTGGCTAGTTTCCTTAGCTTTGTTAAAAATTTTCTCGGCTAGCTTAGGTCCGATTCCCGAGACCTTGCACAATCCCTCAACCCCTCCTCTAATAATATCTTTGTGGGTTAGAAAACCAGCCTGTTTTAAGGAGATCAAGGTCTTCTCGCCTACACCAGCAAGTTCTTTCAGAAAGGCTGATTCTTCCTCTATCTGGCCCACAGACCGAATGTCAATCTGCCACCCCGTTAACTTAGCCGCTAGTTTCACATTTTCTCCATTGCTCCCGATGGCCAGGGAAAGTTGATCATCAGCAACGATAACCTTTGCCTCCTTATTAGCCTCATCAAGCTTAACTTGCTTAACTTCCGCTGGTTTAAGAGAATTCTTTATAAAAACAGGGGGATCCTCACTGTACCTTATTATATCAACCCTCTCTCCCTCTAGTTCTCGCAAGATCGCCTTAATCCGAGAACCTCGCAAACCTACACAGGCTCCCACTGCATCCACCTTCTTCTCTTCCGACTCTACAACTACCTTAGCTCTTCTTCCTGCATCTCGCTTTATCTGTCTAATTTTAACGATTCCCTCCCCTACTTCTGGCACTTCTAACTCGAAAAGTCTCCTCAGAAAATTGGGGTGGGTCTGAGAAAGAATAATACGAGGACCTTTAGGCTCACGAGTGACTCTCAGGATATAGGCCCTAACCCGCTCGCCCTGTCGGTATTCTCTGTTTAACAGCTGTTCTCTTTCAGGAAGAATCCCTTCAGTCTTACCCAGATCAATGAGAATGAAGTGATCAGCTCTATAGCGCACGGTCCCACTAATTATTTCTCCTTCCCGATTCTTAAATTCTTCATAGACAAGATCCTTCTCCATCTCCACGATCTGTTGCATCA
>JBHIAL010000005.1:0-21288 GCA_046758525.1 bacterium | reverse complement strand
TCTGTTCCTTCATTTTTATAAGATTGTTTGAAATAAAGATGAATTTATTCTTAGCTGGATTTATCACTCTTGGCGTAGGAGCTCTCCTGGGTTTCTTAAATGGTCTCATCACCACCAAGGCGCATATCCCTTCTTTTATAACTACTCTGGGGACGATGATGCTCTGGAGAGGGATGACACTTATCTTGTCCCAAGGGTTCACAAGGCCTTTTAATCCTGAGGCCGTGCCACTTTTTTCTAGTATCTTAACCGGTGAAATCGGAGGGGTCCTTCCCGCACAGGTGGTTTGGTTTGCAGGATTTGGACTGATCCTGGGGGTGTTGCTTCATTTCCATAAATTCGGTAACTGGGTCTACGCTACCGGGGACAACAAGGAAGCGGCCAGGGCCATGGGCATAAACACAGACATGGTAAAGACGATCTGTTTCATGATTGTAGGGATCTTATGTGCCTTTGTGGCGGTGATGCAAATTATTCGAGTTAGCACCTTTTCTTCCCGAGCAGGGGATGGTTGGGAGCTCAAGGCAATCGCCGCCTCCGTGGTGGGGGGAACCTCCCTCATGGGAGGCATAGGAAGTATGGTGGGGGTTTTCCTGGGAGCACTTACCATATCGGTTATAGAAAACGGACTGGTCATGTTAAGAATTCCTTATTTCTGGACCTACATAGTTTTTGGCCTGGTGATAATTTCTTCAGTCCTCTCCAGCATATATCTGGAAAGAAGAAAGCTGAGACACGGTTAAAACTTCTCTGAAAGCTCCCCAAGGAAATTTAGCCGGGAGGTAATCATGACCTCACGAGAAAGGATAAGAAAAGCCATAAACCATGAGGAGCCTGACTGTATTCCCGTTGATCTGGGAAGCACTCCGGTGACTGGCATTGCCGCAAGTACCTACGCTAAATTAAGACAGGCTTTGGGATTGACCCGATCCCCGGTTAAGGTGGCCGAACCCTTCCAGATGCTGGCCGAGGTTGAACTGGAAGTAATAGAGAAGCTTGGGGTAGACACCATCGGCCTGCAGCTTCCGACCACTTTGTTCGGGTTTAAGAATGAGAATTGGAAGCCCTGGAGGTTATTTGATGGTACCCAGGTTCTCGTGCCAGGACTTTTCATCACCAGGGAGGATAAAGATGGGAACCTCCTGCTCTATCCCGGGGGAGATAGTTCGGCTCCTCCCAGTGCCAAGATGCCCAAAGGGGGATACTATTTTGATGGCATTGTTCGCCAGGAAGCCATTGATGAAAGTCGTCTGGATCCTCAGGAATGGGTGAAGGATCAGTATTCTGTCTATACCGACGAGGAATTAAGGTATCTAGAAGAAACAGCCGAGGATCTTTACCGAAATACCGATCTTTCTCTGGTGGGGTCTTTTTGGCAAGGGGGGTTTGGGGATATTGCCCTGGTGCCAGGGTTGGACGTTAAACATCCCAAGGGTATCCGTGACCCTCAGGAATGGATCATAGCCCATGCACTCCATCCCGAATATATCAAGGGGATCTTTCACCTTCAATGCGAGATAGCGGTCCAGAACCTCAAGCTCTATCATGAAGCCGTAGGGGATAAGATCGATGTCATTGCTGTCAGTGGAACCGATTTTGGGACTCAAAATGCATCTTCGATTTCTCCTGATATGTATCGAGATCTATATAAGCCGTTCCACAAAATCGTCAATGAATGGATTCACGAGAACACCCCCTGGAAGATTTTCTACCATACCTGTGGTTCTATTGTCTCTCTTTTAGATGATCTAGTAGAGACGGGGGTAGATATCCTGAATCCGGTCCAGTGCTCAGCCGCGGGGATGAACCCAACCCTGTTGAAAGAGAAATACGGGGAAAGATTAGTTTTCTGGGGTGCTGGAGTGGACACCCAGAAGACCCTTCCCTTTGGCACTCCGGAGGAGGTGCGAAGGGAGGTTACCGAACGCTGCCGAATATTCGGAAGAAAAGGAGGTTTTGTTTTCAATGCCATTCACAATATCCAGCCCAAGACTCCTACGAAAAATATCATTGCCATGTTCGAAGCCGTGAAAAATTTTTAGTCACTTTCATTATTAAGCTTTCACAAAATGACGTTTTTCTTTAATTTTAAACAACTCCGCTGGATTTTCCATTTGCCTTATTTCATTAAGGGTGCGCACTACAACGAACTCATCAAATTTTACTACCGGAAGGAAAAAATCGGGATCCATAGAGGGGAATTCTCTATCTATCCGAGGCAGTCTGGCTAGCGATCTTTCTATCCGAGGTGCCTCTTTCTTTCGGGAGCCAAGATCCAGATAATCCACAATAGAAACATCGATATTGGCCTTTTCCTTTAAAACATACCGATACCAGCCTTCTCTATTAGAGGAGGCGATTTTCTCTGAAAGTTTCCGCCAGGTAGTCTTATTTATGTCCTCGATTTCAAACAGATCCCGGGCGGCAATTAAAAGAGCCCTGGCATAAGTGGTGTTCTTTATGTTTTCCCAATAAGGCTCGAACTTATCCCATTTGTCCTCCAGGCTTACCTCAGAGCCCCAAATCTCATCCAGAGCCTCAGGGCTCATTCCTGATGAGACCAGGTCTGAAGAGGCATAATGAGGAAAAAGATAAAAAAAATCGATCCTGGTATTCAGACGTTCCTTCTCCAGCATAAAGTGCTCATGGGTATCCACCAGGGGAATTTTCTCTATCTCCGTCCTTATTCTTTGGTATAGATTTTCTTCCATCACGTCCTCCTTACCTTGAACCACGCTCTTCTTAGTGAAGATTTCTAGCAGGATCCCCATAATAACACAACAGCTTCAAAAATCAAACTCTCAAAATGTCACCTTTGCTTGGATCTCAGAAGGCATCTTGCCTCAAAGAAAGAATTTGAAGAACTGACGCCAAAAGAATTTTATTTGCATTTGGAGTAGAAAAAAGAAATGGAATCGTTATTTCCACAGCTAAGAGAATAAAGCAAGTAAAAATATAACGTGCCCAAACCAATGTGATGGGGGAAGAGTCTTTTGATATAACTTAAGAATGCGTTTCTTCTTTCACAAACAAAAAACAAACTCCCACAAAAAGCAAGAAAATACCAAAAATTTGCATAACGGTGACTAATTCCCCTAGAATATAAAAACCCAATAATGCAGCAAAAAATGGTGTTGAAAGCTCAAGTGCCGAGGATTGAGCAGCTTTAATGCGCTTCAAACCCTCATAGTACAGGATATATCCTGCCCCGACTATAACTCCAACCAAGATTTGATAAATATTAGAAAAAAGCACTGAGGAGGTTGAGAGCAGGTAAATCACAAATACAATTGAAGCGATGAAGAATCTGTAAAATGTAACAACACCTGCATTCATATGCTTAAGATATTTTCTCATTACTACACCGGTGGTTGCCCATGCAATTGTTGCAGACAGCACGAACAGATCATAAATACTCCCCAATCGTAGCATGGATAAATTTGTTAAAGTTTTTGTCGTAACCAGCAAACCCGCAATAATCATAAAAAATATTCCTGCATAATCAAATTTTGTTAGTTTGTCTTCTTTTAAACAAAAAAATCCAATAAAAACGATAAAGATCGGTTGCATATGTCCTATTAAGACTGCATTAATTACAGGAATTTTAGTTAATGCGAAGAGATACATTAAATCAGCAAATAGTGTTCCCGCTACCGCAATATAAACGAGTATTGAAAATTGTTTTTTATTGACTTTTAGATTTCCCTTATTGGTGATAAAGGCGTAAGTCAATGCAATTAATGCAACAAATAGAGCTCTAACAGTAGAGGTTTGAAGGAAATCTGCGTTTGCATACGACAATTTAGCAAAAATGGGCTCAAAAGCCCACGCTATACTTGCTCCCAGAGTTGCCAACACTCCTATTGTTTTCACCTTCATAATGAAGAGCTAATTACCCCCTAAAGACACAAAGAATACATGGGTAATGAACATTTCCTCCTCTAACTAGCTGTTTTAGAACAATCCCATCCTGCACCTCAGAGATAATCTCGTAGAAACTGTGGTGTTTAAGTATATAAAGAACCGTTTAGTAGGTCAATTGCTATCAACATCGTCCAATCCGGGGACCCGGACAGGACTCGAACCAAGACAACCTCGTTACTAAATCCTGAATAAAGTCTTCGAAAGTATCGAAAAAGATTTCAAACTTTTTCAGTCCTTAGACAATGCCTCTGGATAACAAAAGCCTTTGTCTCACCTTATCCTTCCGCTAGGATTTTGTGAAAGGAAACAAAATCTGTCTCTAAAGATAACACCAGACTTGAAGGAGGAGGTAAAAAATCTAAATTTCATTAACAAAATCCAGAGAGGAATTGATTAAAATCAGAATAAGAAATTTGCTAGGTTTTCACAAAATATGACACCGAAAATGAAAATCTTTGCCCTCCACTCCATTATATGGTAAAATATAATCCAGAGGTGGAAGGAGTATACCGGTTCGCTGAGAAGAGATAAGGGAGAGGTTAAAATCTGTATTCTATTGGGAGGTAATCCATGAAAAAAGTTGGTTTCGTCGGCGTCGGTAACATGGGTATCGGTATGGCCAAAAGCTTCCTAAGAGAGGGATTCCCGCTCACGGTATACGATGTAAGGAAGGAGCCTCTCAAGGAGCTGGCCACATTAGGAGCACAGATTGCAGAGTCATCCCAGGAAGTTGGGAAAAATCAGATGCTGTAGTAATTATGGTGTTTGATGGCTCTCAGGTAAAAGAGGTCGTTTTAGGAAAAGATGGACTACTTGAGGGAATGAGACGCAGATCTACCATCATCTGTAGCTCCACCATTTTCCCCTCAGAGGTAAAGGAGGTAGCTCAGGCAGTTGAGAAAAAAGGGATAAAGATGGTAGATTCTCCAGCATGGGTTGGAGGAGAGATATGGAGAAAAAAAGAATAGGAGTTGGCATGATCGGTTATGGCTTCATGGGAAAAGCTCATACCACTGCTTTCAGGAAACTACCCACGGTCTACTCCTCTGAAGCCGTTCCTGTCCTCAAAGGGATCTGCGGCCGCACATCGGATAAGGTCAGAGAGGCCGCTGAGAAGTTTGGTTATGAATATTCCACCACTGAATGGGGAAAGTTCATCAAAGATCCCGAAATTCAGATAATCGATAACTGTGGTTCTGATAGGATACATCAGGAACCGTGCATTGCTGCTTTGGAGTCAGGAAAACACACGCTCGTCGAAAAACCTATGGCCATGAATCTAAAAGAGGCTCTCCAAATGTACAAACCAGCCAACAAGGCTCAGCAAAAAGGTATCAAACACATGGTCTGTTTTAATTATCGCTTTGCCCCTGCTATTCTTCTAGCCAAACGCTTGATTAACGAAGGATGGCTGGGAAAGATATATCATTTTAGAGCGAACTTTCTTCAAGATCGCCTGGTGGACCCGGATTATCCACTCACTTGGAGACTGAGGAAAGCGACCTCCAGCTCGGGTACTCATGGGGATCTAAATTCTCATTCTATTGACATGGCCAGATTCTTAGTGGGAGAGGTAAGCAGGGTTTGTGCCTGGACAAAGATCTTCATCAAAGAGCGGCTCCTCCCAGATACGATGCTAAAACAAGGCCAGAAGGTAAAAGGAAAAGTCGATGTTCCTGATGTAGCCTGTGTGTGGCTTGAATTTGAAAATGGGGCAATGGGCTCACTGGAAGCCTCTCGCTTTAACACCGGCTGCAAGGGTGGATGGCGAATAGAAATTCACGGCAGTAAAGGAGCAGTGATATTTAACTTGGCCAGGATAAACGAGCTAAAATTCTACTCCCGAAAGGATCCGAGCTATGTCCAGGGCTTCAAGACCATATTTGTGACGGATCCCAAGGAACACGAGTTTATTAAGTATTGGTGGCCTAAAGGACAGATGTTGGCCTGGGAGCATTGTCACTATAACGCCATTCTGCACTTTTTCGACTGTATTGTCCACAATAAAACCATAGCACCGTACGGGGCAACCTTCTTTGATGGACTAAGGTGTCAGGAAATCCTCGAGGCTGGTTTAGTTTCGGCAGAAGAAGGCAGGTGGGTCCAATTAGACGAGCTGCGTTGTGAATATAAAAAAAGAGATTCAATGTCCGGTACAGCTAAAGATGGCATCTGAAAGGTGAACTGTTCAGAAACAGCCTCATTACAGGCCACAATCACCTGTGACCACGGAATGCCCGATCCTCTGGCATCGCTAACCCCCTTCTTGCAAATAACATAAAACAAAAAGCGCGCATCGAAAAGACCAAAACATCGCATTTGCTTTGAGAGGAAAATTATAGTAAGATTAGTAAGATTAGAATTACAGGATTGAGCTTGAATGGCGAAAAATCCCAAAGTTTTAGACGGGGTTTACTGAATATCTGCCTAAATTGTCGCAGGAGGCAATTGATGAAAAGAGTTGGCTCTATTGGTGTAGGTAATATGGGCATGGGAATGGCCAGAAATATTTTAAGAAAAGGGTTTGGGCTTACGGTGTATGACATAAGGAAAGAGTCCCTCAACAAACTTGCTCAATTGGGAGCACAGGTTGCTAAATCCCCCCAGGAGGTGGGGAAAAAATCAGATGTTGTGGTCATTATGGTATTTGATGGCTCTCAGGTAAAGGAAGTTGTGTTAGGAGAAGAGGGATTGCTTGAGGGAATGAGGCCTGGTTCTACCATAATTTGTACCTCTACCATATTCCCGTCAGAGATAAAGCAGGTGGCTGAGGTGGTTGAGAAAAAAGGGATGTATATGGTGGACTCTCCAGTAAGTGGCGGGCCTATACGATCTGCCAAAGGAGAACTTACCTTAATGGTGGCAGCAAAAAAGGATGTTTTTGAAAACTGCCAGGACATTTTCCAGGCCATAGGTAAGGATATCTACCATGTAGGTGAGGAGATAGGGATGGGTCAGGTAACCAAGGCTGCCCATCAGGTTCTGGTGGGAGCAACCTTTGCGGGAATGGCTGAGGCTCTTGTTCTGGGAGTGAAAGCTGGGGTAAAAGCAGAGGTTTTATATGAGGTTATGGGTAGTGGGGTCGCAGGAAGTTTTCTTTTCAAGAGTATAGCAAAACAGGTTATGGAAAGAAATTTTAAAACCAGCGGCAACATTGGGACAATGCACAAGGACCTAGGTATTAGTATGGAAGTAGGAAAAGAATGCAATTTGCCGCTGTATGCTACAGCTGTAGCCTATGAAATACTGAAAGCTACCAAGGGTCTTTTCCCTGGGGATGACGTTGGGGCCATTGTTAAAACAGTAGAGAAAATAGCAGGAGTAGAGGTAAAAAACCACATGCTGAAACAGAAGTAGAAGAAAATGGAAGCTAAAAGTTAAACTGGCCCCTCAGAAAAGGGGATGAGGTAGATTTTTCCTGGGGTAATTTTAAAAGAAACAAGTTAGTGAAAGATGCATGATCCAACAAAGGGAGCTAGAAATGAAAAAAAAACAATGTATAGTGGCCTCAGCAACAGGAAAAGTAGGAAAACTGGTGTTTGCGAGGTTGCCGCGAGGGTGTGATTTCATGGAGGGGCTGGAGAAGATTTGCGAGGACCACGGAATCCAAGGGGGTTGTTTGGTAACGTGCATTGGAGCCTTTGAGGAAATGGTACTGCACATCCCGCCTCCACGAGAACAAGGGGGAAGTTTTGCCCCTCCAGTCCGACTGCTTGGTCCTATACAGCTTCTTAATTGTCAGGGAACAATTGGCAGATCCGAAAAGGGGAAAACCCACATTCATCTCCATGCAACGGTGTTCTGCAACAATGAGAATAGAATCTACGGTGGCCATCTGCGCAAAGGAGAAAATAAAGTATCCGTGACCTTGGAACTGGCCATTGCTGTGGCAGAAGATGTGAATCTTGCATTTAGAATGGAACCTGCTATAGATTCGGCAGAACCTACGTTTCGTCCTGGAGCAGCGTAGTGGGTCCCTAGAGTCTGAGACTTGTTCCACAGTTGCGTTAACTTTTTGCATTTTTCAACCGCGCCTTATCTTTAGCTCTCTCCTTGAGCCCAATATATCCTTTGGTGTGTCCTCTGGAGTATTTTTCTCTTTTTCCTGAAGAGTGAGGATGGGGGCCTCTCATACTGGGAAAACCGCTGTCGCTTCCTTCGGGAAAAATCAGGGCAGATTGGCAGAGCTAAAAAGAATTAGATCACAGGTTGCTAAATCCCCCCAGTTTGAGGAATCTCCGGCTCCAAACAGATTGACACGTACAGAAATTTGACTTATCTTATTCTTCGGAGATTTCGATTGAAACTCAAGGCTATTCGAGAAGATGAATGGTTTGAATTGGTGAGACTAAAGATTAGCTGGAGTTTACTTGGTCAGTAGTTCGTCTAGGCTGCCCAATTGGAATCTAGAGAAGGATCTTATTAACTTAGCTTGTCGTTGAATTGCGAGACTAATGTACCAGGGACAACGAACATGAAAGGAATTCAAATAATTACTGTATGCACCATGATCTTAATCGCTAGCGGGGTTTATTTTCCTGATCAAGCCAAAGGAGATCAAATCAAAAGTGATAGAGGCAGCATTCAAAGTGATGTCGTTAGATTTAATGAATACAAAGTTATGGTATTTCACCCCTCTGATTGTGGTTGTTGTACTAGCTACGTTGTTGAACTAAGAAGGCAGCATTTCGAGGTTGAGGTAGTAATAACGGAAGATATGACCTCAATACAGGAGAAATACAATATTCCTCAAAGTATGCAGAGCTGTCATACTGCAGTCATTAGAGATTACTTCCTTGAAGGTCACGTACCTTTTGAGGCCATTAGGAAGCTTTTGGACGAAAAGCCACATATCGACGGCATTGCTCTGCCACGGATGCACAGCGGATCACCGGGTATGCCCGGTCTCCAAAGAGAACCGTTCACAATATATCAGGTGCTAGAGGGCGAGTATTCAGAGTTTATGATAGTAGGAGTAGAGAAAACACCTGTACAGGAGAACATTGACGAGATTGAAGCAGAGAAAACAGGTGTAGAAAAGAACATTGACGCGCGAAGGGAAGAGTTCATTTCCCAAAAAGAGGCGATAATAAAGAAACTCATCGCCCAAGGTGAATATCAATGTTGCCTTAAGAAGCCGTGTATCTCTTGCATTGAAGAATCACCAGATCATGGTGAGGGAGCGACTTGTAAGTGCTTGCAAGATGTGGTCAATTGGAATAGTCCATGCGGAGAATGCGTGGGCGAGATCTTAGAAGGGAGGGGAAATCCTTACCTAGTTCAATATTTTGCGGTTGCCCTGGCAGATGAAATTGGCGAGCAGTATCTAGACACCTTGAAGCAAATCATTTCCGAGAAATACGGAATATCGATAAGGGAACAGCTCCCGGGTACCTAGCTGACAAGAATAGAGTAATCAGTGATTATACATGCATCCATACTTTTCTTAGAACAAGGAGTAAGAAATGCTCAAAATTGGTGTAATTACGGATGGAATCAGTCAGGATTTTGAATATGCGTTGGATGTGATGGCCGAATCAGGTTTGAAATATGTAGAAATACAGTCACTTTGGAACAAGCAAGTGGGAGATCTCGCACCTGATGGGGTCAGCAGAGTTAGGGACTTGACGACTGCACGAAACATGAAGGTTTCGTGCATATCCCCGCTTCTTTTCTCCCGAGTCCCCTTGCCTACAAAACCTGATGAGAAGGCCCATTCTGATAGCTATACTCAACATATAGAGACCCTTAAACGATGCATTAGCCTTGCCAAAGAGCTAGGAACAAACTTAGTGAGAATTTTCAGTTTCAAAAGTGAACTGGTTCTATTTGGAGCTGAGGAGATCGTACTCAAGGATGTGTGGAAAACGCTCCTTAAGAAATTGGAAGAACCAGTTAGAATAGCAGAAAAGGAGAATGTTGTTTTGGCAATCGAGACAGCTATTTTTGACAACATAGCAACTGCTGCGCTGGCCAAGAAGCTTATCGATGGGATGGGATCGGAGAACCTAAGGGTGCTTTGGGACCCATGCAGTGCGCTCTATTCTAGGGAAGTTCCTTATCCGAGCGGATATGAACTGGTTCGAGATTACATTGTTCATATCCATATTAAGGACGGGATAGTTGATCGACCCATGGCAACTTTTAATTTCTGTCGAGTTGACGAAGGACAGATGAAGGCATACTACCCGCAGATTGTGAGAGCCTTAAAAAAAGACAGGTACCAAGGTGTAATATCTTTGGAAAGTGTATACGTTCCTGAGAAGGGAATCAGAGAGGATGGATTTAGGGAATCATTGTCCGCATTTAAGAAGATAATGGCATAAGAGAGAGCCTAACCACCACATTCATTTAAGATCACTGAGCCTTCATTTTATGGCGCCAGAGGTTATAGTACCTGTAGCTAAACCTCCTACGATAAACCTGCGCAGAAGTATGTAGATTAGAATTGCTGGAATTGAATAGAACATACCGCCAGCCATCATCTGACCCCAAATAGTCAGATCACCAAATACCAGACCCGCAATACCCACAGGGACAGGTAGTTTGACCGAATCACTTATTAACAGTAATGGGTAAATAAACTCGGTCCAGGACAGAGTAAAAGCAAAAAGAAATACCGTCATAATCCCCGGAGCTGCAAGAGGAACAGTTACCCTCACCAATGCCCCTATCCTTGAACATCCATCAACCAGGGCCTGCTCTTCCACCTCTACAGGGAGATTGCGAAAATAACCAATAAGAACCCATGTACTGAAGGGTAACACAAAAGTCAAATAGGCGAGTATTAGCCCAGAACGTGAATTAATCAAGCCTATTTCATGAAAAAGAACAAATAGACCTATACCTAACAGAATACGAGGCATAAGATAACAGATGAATATGGAAATCGACAGAAGTGCCTTGCCTCTAAATTTGAAACGGACAATGCCATACGCTCCCAAAATAGCAAGGGGAATAGCAATTGCAGTGACTCCCCCGCTCACTATTAAGCTGTTTACTAGCCAACTTTTGTACTCAGAAGTAAACAATTTCTTGTAGTGGCCCAAGTCCAGCTCTTTTACCGTTAGAGGGTTTTCAGCTCTACTGATTTCCCTACTGGATTTTATCGAAGTTAGTACCATGGAATAAATGGGGAGAAGCGCCAACACTAGCCAAACTATGATAAATATGCCACACGCGCCTCTCACCCAATTCCTTCGTTTTCGTTGTCTATACACGATTACTCCTTTCGAACGCGTAACAATACCACCATGAGGACAAGTAGGAGAGGAAACACCGCCAGAGAGATGGCTATGCCTCTTCCCAGATTTCCAACCCTAAACGCCATAGTATAGGTGTACATGGAAAATAGGTTGGTAGCCTTAGCTGGCCCTCCTTGCGTCAATATGTACACATACTGAAAAGTTGTTAATATTTGTATTGTCTGTATAAAAACGAGGATCATGATAAGGTCTTTAATGTGAGGCAGCGAAATGTGGATAAGCTTTTGCATTCGATTGCCTCCATCAATGCTTGCCGCATCGTATTGTGATTGAGGTACCGTTTGTAGTCCCGCAAAAAGGCTCACAGCCACAAAAGGTGTATTGAGCCAGGCGTGAGCAACCACCACTGAAAATAGGGCCAACTTCGGGTCTCCAAGCCATGAGACACCATACGGGATAATCTTCAACCTAGTTAGAATGAAATTAAGTACTCCAAATAGATCATTGTACATCCACAGCCAGCCTAATGCAGTAACGATCGGGGGAAGAACCCAGGGAATTATGATGAGAGCCTGGAGCAGATTCTGTGTTTTCCATTTTTGATTAAGAGCCAAGGCCAAAACCAGCCCTAGACCAAACTGCAAGGCTAAGTTACTACTTGTATAAACAAAGCTTATTTTTACGCTGTTAATGAACTCGGCGGTACGGAAAAGATCAATGTAGTTACCGAGACCTATGAATTTTGCTGTCCCGCCAATGAATTTTTCATTGAGACTCAACCATACAACGTTGCCAAAAGGATAACCAACCAAGCCAACAATTAAGACAACCACAGGTAGAATGAGATAATAAGGCAGAGCTCTTTCCCAGTGTTTTTTTTGAAGCACCTCAGCCACTACATAAACCTCTCTGTGTCCTACGGTAAATAATCCGCAAATTCACCTCTTATTTGGGGGTTTTTCCAAGAAAGATGGCGAAGGAGCCATTTGTGTGTTCTCCAGTCTTGGGCAAGGGTGGAGTTTTCTTCCAAGACTGAGGACAGTTTTCCGTCCTCTGAAAGTTCTGGAGCCACGAATTAGCGGGTTATGCTAGGAAGATTCTTATCCTTTTCTTGCCTGTCCCTATCTATGACAGAAACACCCACAGAAGAACTCTGTGGGTGTTTCTGGTTAGCTAGGACCTATTTCGCATATCTTGCTATTATCTGTTCATATTCCTTCTGAGCATCCTCAAGTGCTTGTTTTGGAGTCCGTTTTCCCAGTACCACGTTGGTTATATGTTTTGCTACCAGATCAGAAGAAATAATTTCTGCCAGAGGCCGGGTGATTCGGGCAGGCCAGGCGAAAGTCTTTCCAGTTCCATACTTGATGGTATTCGCGAAGGGCGCCATTTTCTTTGGGAAGACAGGCAAATCGAAGAACTCGGGATTCATGGTGGCCGGATACAGGCCACCCCGTGCCACCGTAAAGAGCTCGATCAAATGCTCCTTTTGCGACATGTACCGGATAAGATCCTTAGCCTCATCAGGATATTTTGTACTCTTGAGAATCATCCAGCCCCAGGACTCAGCGGTGTCAAAGTTCGATCCATTCGGCCCAAATGGGTGCATGGCAAACTCTATTACCTCAGCAAGTTCGGGTTGCTCTTTCAGTGCCGCAGCATAGATGGATGGAGCATTCTCAGTCATACCTACCTTGTGTGCCAGGAAGGCCTGGTTGTTGGTACCACAATTCCATCCGGCAATTCCCGGAGGTGAGGTCTTGGTATAGAAATCCTTTAGCCACTTGACCGCATTTAGAGACTCAACCGAATCTATAGTGACAGTTTTCCCATCACGAGTCCACAGTGAACCTCCGAAATTCCATATAGCACCCTGTTGGAAGCCTTGTGCATCAGGGCAGGTAGAAAGCACCATTCCACCACCCCATCGTCCTTTTGATGGATCAGTTATCTTCAGGGAGTAATTCAACATCTGGTCATAGGTCCAATAGAAAGGGATCTTGGTTGGAAGACCCGCTTCCGCAAACCAATCACTCCTGAAGTATACCGCATGAAGTACTTCCCACATGGGAATTCCTATCCAGCGCTCACCAGTGTAAACATAGTCAATTTGGCCTGCTGGATACAGCCCGAGTTTTCCTTGTAACTCTTCTGCAAGGTCTGAGACATCCAACATCGCCTCCTGAGCCAGTACCCCGTTTTCATGGGCGTACATGATGATATCTGTTCCTTTTTGGGCCTCCGTTATCATAGCGAACTTGGTGTAGTATTCGGACTCAGAAACTATGGTGTAATCAACATCCACGCCATTCTTCCTGCCCCATTCCTCTGCTAGTCCTTTCAGATATTCGTTTAGTTCTTCTACCCAATACTTGGTCTGTAATACTCTCACTGTTGGCGCTGCAGCTACACTAAGAGACATCGCAAATAGAGTACCAGCGATAACCAGCAACCCCAAGCTTATCTTTCCTGACCGTCGAGTAAAAGCCATTTTAAACCTCCTTCTAAATTTAATTTAACCCAGGGTCTTATACTCATTAAGTAGATACCACCACCTCCTTTACTCGATTTTTGACCCTTTTCTGGTAATTTCAAAACTAGGGGCAGTCCACCTAATTTTCGCTGCGCTCTGACAGCTCATCAAGCCAAGAATAGTTTGCTCCTCCTCAGGGAGTTTTTAGGTTACCTTTTGCGGAAGACCGTCACCTTGCCTTAAGATCCTCAAAAACGGCAAGCACCATTGATGGTAGCTTGCAGAGAAACTGCTCATACAAGGCTATGAGCCTTACCTCCTTAAGGATCGAATAAACATAGGAGGAATAAAATGTTCGTTTATGTTGGTATCGATATTGGTAAATTCTTTCATACGGCCTGTTCTCTGGATGATGGGGGGAGCCGGGTTGAGCAGCTCAAGTGTAACAACGCCCACATCAAATATGAAAAATTGAGCTTTTCGAACAGGGAAATTTCTAGTGCTGTCTTCATAGGTCCCGATTAAACACTAGACAAGTTTCCTTCAAAGTTTCCCCAGCTGAACCTCTTGTTTTTAACGCAGCATCAATGATGATTGTTTTCGGCTTCTTTCTTTTCCTTTGTAATTGGCTAACTAAGAGTCTTGCCGCTGTCTCACCTAACTCGAAAGTGGGTGTGGCAATAGCAGTTAAAGGCGGATCAACATAAGTAAACCAGGGTAGGTCATCAAATGCTACTATCCCCATCTGTTCTGGCACACGAATTCTCCTTTTTCCCAGCGCCCTCATAGCTCCCAGTGCCATAAGATTATTACACGCAAAGATGACTGTTGGAGGTAGAGCAAGGTCAATAAGCTCGAGGCCAAGAAGATAGCCACTTCGCTCTTTATAATCACCAATTTTGATTAAGCTCTCATTCTCCGGTATAGAACGTTCTCTGAGCGTTTTTTGATAACCTTCTAACCTCTCTCTCCCGGTAGTACAGTTGAGAGGTCCTGTTATGATCCCAATCCTCCGATGGCCTAAATGTAGTAAATGCTCAATAACTTGTCTGCTCGCTCCTACGTTATTTGTTAAGACAGTATCAACATTCAAATTGCGTATTTTTCTATCAATCACCACTATCGGAATTTTTTGTTCTACGAGGAATCTGATATGCTCACTGGGACTATCTTCTACGGGGTTAATAATAATACCATCTACCCTTTTACTACAAAACACGTCAATTAACCTTTCCTCTTTCTTGATATCGTAGTTGGTATCTGCAACAATGATCGCATACTGCCTTTTGCTCAGATATACCTCAACTCCTCGCAACATTTCAGAGACAAAGGGATTTTTGAGATGAGAGAGAATGAGGCCAACTGTGTTTGTCCTTTTTCGTCGCAGGCTTCTTGCAACTGAGCTTGGGCGGTACTTCAGTTCATCTATTGCCCTAAGCACCTTGGCTCGGGTCTCGTCACTTATGAATCCCGTCTTGTTAATCACGTAAGAGACGGTCGTTATGGAAACGCCCGCCAGTTTAGCAACATCCTTAATGGTTACCATTTCTTATTTCCCAATCTTATGTTATGGAAACGATCCGCTTATCGTTTCACTAACATTTTAACTATTTGAGTTTTTTTGTCAACCCCTCTTCTTTTCCCTCCCACCCACCAAGCCCTTTTTTGACACCTCGCACTTGTTTTGCTAAGATAAGGGCAAATTCTTCAAGAAAATATCAATTAAAAGAGGAGGTAGCACCATGAACAAGGCAGAATTAGTAGAGGAAGTAGCCGACCAGACAGGGCTAACAAAGAAGGTGTCTAGGGAAACGGTTGATGCAATAATCTCAGCTATAACCGACTCCCTGGTCAGAGAAGAGAAAGTCACTTTAGTTGGCTTCGGTACTTTTCAGGTAAGAAAAAGAAAAGCAAGGAGAGGGGTCAATCCTCAGACAAGAGAAACTATTCAGATCCCAGCTAAAAAAGTCCCCAAGTTTAGACCGGGGAAAGGTTTGAGGGAGAAGGTGAAGTAAAGAAAAATAAGCAGTACAGCTTGAGGAGAATAACAAGATGGCCAAAGGCAAAATAACACGATTGATAAGAGACCGAGGCTATGGGTTTATTACCACCGAGGATGGAAAAGACGTATTCTTCCACCGAACAGCTCTTCAAGATCTAGAATTCGATTCCTTAAAAGAAGGACAATCAGTGGAATTCGAAGTTGAGGAAGGATCCAGAGGTCCCCGTGGAGTAAACATAAGATCATCTGAAAAGTCCAAAGACTAACAATCTAATAAATCACTAAATCCAGCCACACCACACTTTCACCAATTTGTCAAGCTCATCAATCTCCTGTCAATCTATCATGGGCCAGAAGAGTTTGGAGAGTTGTGGTGGCCTTTTGGCTTGGGTAAGGTGCTGATTTCTTGTATACGTACAAATTAAAATATTGCAACCTGTTCCGGCCTTAATCAGACTGGGGAACTATAGAGTTGAATATGAATATTACTCTATTATTCATGGGTTCCAGAGATAATTTTTAAAGTCTATACGACCATTTTGATCAAATGTTATGCCTTCCTTTTTCAATAACTCTTTTTGTATTTCATAACCATGGTTTGATTTTAATGAAATCCTACCCTGACTGTTGACGATCCGATGCCATGGCAATTCATATTTTCGAGAAGATGAATGTAATACCCAAGCTACTTGACGAGCAGCACGGTGATTACCAGCAAAGGCAGCAATCTGTCCATACGTTGCTACTTTTCCTTTTGGGATTTTCTTAATAATGTCCTTTACTCTTTGATAAAATGATGTATTCATGCAAACGCTTATGTTTTCCTGGATAACAATATCTTAGTTGCTATTTTGATTATTTGTCAATGGATAGGCTACAGGGGCTATACTCTATGAAAAGTGAATCGACTTCTTAGAGAAAATAAGGGGCTTTATGGCGTATGGTTCAATTATGCACGAAGTTCGCTTTTTGATAAATTTAGAGGATATGCGGACCTACTTACCATTGGAGTTAAGTTAAGATAGATCTCAGTAGTTGTCAACCTCTCATCACCTAAAAGAGTTTGGGGGGCTCTGGTAGAGATTCCTTTTCCAATGTTGGCCCAGCGCGCTGAGTAGAATTTGTAGACCTTAGCTTGTATATCTGTTGAGTTGGGTTTAGTTAAATAGTTAGCAGGTCTTGACCTTTCTTTGGTGAGAGGTTAACATACCAGTAACAAGATTAGGAAAATCGACGTGGACAAAATAAGAAACTTTCTTGAATTTCTAAGAAATCATCCTCGGTACTCCCATAGAATAGCACATGTGGAAGAGATCCCTGCCCATGAGGCTGAGTTTAACCAATTAACAAGGCCACTGCCTCCAGCGATCAATCATTATCTTCGAGCTCACAGAATCTCCAGTCTTTATTCTCATCAGGTCGAGGCCGTAGAAGCCATCAGAGACGGTAAGAATGTAGTGGTCACTACTGCCACCGGAAGCGGAAAAACTCTTATCTATAACCTATCTGTTTGGGAGGCAATCCTTAAAAGTCCAAAAATTAGAGCTCTTTACCTCTTCCCCACCAAAGCTCTAACTCAGGATCAGCTAGACAGCATCCAGGAATTCACTGCCTTTGGTAAACCCGGAGAGGTTACCGCTCAAATTTATGATGGTGACACTTCTGCCTATGAAAGGAGAAAGATCAAAAAAAATCTACCTCATATTCTCCTTACCAATCCTGACATGCTGCAAATGGGGATTCTACCCTTTCATTCAGCCTGGAAGGATTTTTTGGCTGGACTTCGTTTTGTCATCCTGGATGAGCTTCACACCTATCGAGGGATTTTTGGAACTCACACCTCTCATACTCTCAGAAGATTAAAAAGGATTCTTCAGCTTTATGGGGGCAAGCCCCAGTTTATTGCCTCCTCAGCCACTATAGATACTCCGGAAGAGTTTGCTCAAGATTTAACCGGAGAAAGGTTTGTTAGAGTTAGCAGGGATGGTGCTCCCTCGGGTAAGAAATATTTTGTACTTTGGCAAAGTGAGGCGAGTCCCTATACCGAGGCAGTTGAGATTTTTCTAAACTGTCTGGATCAAGGCTTGAAGACGATTCTGTTCACCAAAGCCAGGAGAGTAACGGAGCTGGTATTCTCCTGGATTAAGGAGGATCGACCTGATCTATCCTCAACCATAGCCTCCTATAGAGCCGGATATCTTCCCTCGGAAAGAAGATCGATAGAGGCTGATCTTTTTAGGGGAAAACTCGCCGGAGTCGTCTCGACCAGTGCCCTGGAATTAGGAATCGATGTGGGAACTCTCGACTGCTGCGTTCTCTTAGGCTATCCCGGCACCATTATCAGCACCTGGCAGAGGGGAGGAAGAGTAGGTAGAGGTCAAAAAGATGCTCTTATCATCATGGTTACCCTAGATGATGCTCTGGACCAGTATTTTCTTCATCATCCCCAGGATTTCTTTGCCCGAAAATTGGAAAAGATGATAATCAGTCCAAAAAATGAGCCCATTGCCTGTGAACATCTTCCCTGTGCGGCGGTTGAGTATCCCCTCTCTAAAAAAGATGCATCAATCTACCCAGAAAATTTTTCCCTCTGTCTTGATCTACTGGAAAAGCGAGGTGATCTTTTTCGAGACCGAGAAGGAAAGAGGTGGTTTTCTCGGAAAAAATATCCCCAGAGAGATCTCAATATTCGCTCCATCGGAGAAACCTACACCATCATTAATCTTAAAAGCGGAAAGGTAATGGGAGATATAGATGAAACCAGACTTTATCATGAGTGCTATCCCGGGGCTATCTATCTTCACCGAGCAGAGGAATATGAAATACTACATCTCAATGGGGCTACCAGATGCGTTTATGCTCATCGAAGGGATGTTGATTATTATACTCAGGCAAGTTCCTGGGAAAGGATAGAGATTCTTGCACAGCAGAAGAAAAAAGATCCAGGCAGTTTTAGGATTGCTCTGGGTAAGGTTAAGGTCACTCAACAAGTAACAGGCTTTGAGAAAAGAAGAAAAGACGATAGAAGTTTGATTAGTGAACATTTACTTAGCCTTCCCGAGAGAAGCTTTGATACAGTCTCCCTGTGGCTGGAGATCCCTTCTGATCTAGATGAAAGACTGTCGGCAAAAGGGGTTGACTTTGCCGGTGCTCTCCATGCTGTCGAACACGCCACCATCGCTATCTTCCCGTTGAAGGTTACCTGTGACCGGCAAGATGTGGGAGGCTATTCTTTTCCCCTTCATCTTCAAACCCGGAGCGCCGCTATTTTTATTTACGATGGCTATCCCGGAGGAGTAGGACTGGCGGAGGAGGCTTTCCCGATAGCCAAAGACCTTTTTCAAACCACCTTTAAATTGATCCAAGACTGTCCTTGTGAGAGTGGATGCCCTTCCTGTTGTCAGTCACCAAAATGCGGCAGCGGGAATAGACCTTTAGACAAAAGAGGAGCTATTTTGCTTTTAGGGTCTCTGTTATCATCCGGACCAAAAGCCGTAAGTGAAGAGGTGAAGGAAGTGCCTTTATTGTCGAAGCAGGAAACTCCTCAGGGAAAAGTTGTCCAGAGTCTAGAAGATATCATCTTCTTTGACCTCGAAACCCAGAAAAGTGCTGAAGAAGTGGGAGGGTGGGAAAATAGGAGAGCGATGAGGCTCTCGGTTGCGGTAACCTATAACCTGAGAAAGGGTAGATTCCATGTGTTTACCGAAGATAAGACAGGGGACCTTTTGCAGGAGCTTTTAGTGGCAGATCTGATAATAGGCTTTAATATTAAAAGATTCGACTACGCAGTGCTTTCCCGCTATACCCCTTTTGATCTGGCGAAAGTTCCCACCCTGGACATCCTGGAAGTTGTGAAGAAGCATTTAGGTTTCCGTTTGAGCCTGGATCATCTATCTCAAAGCACTCTGGGTTACAAGAAAATTGGAACTGGCCTGGATGCTCTCCGCTGGTTTAAAGAAGGCAGGATGGATAGACTCACTCAGTACTGCAAGCATGATGTGAAGATAGTTAAAGAGCTCTATGAGTATGGTAAAGAACATGGGTATCTTCTCTTTGAGGATAGGAATAAAAGAACTTTGAGAATCCCGGTGAGTTGGAAATAAGAAAGATAAATCTTGCCACCATAGTTCATCACACCTACGTTGAGGCAATTAAAGAGTATATGGGGAAACATCCTTAAAATGAGGCTTATTATGAAACATCCAAAACCAGATAGAGAAGAATTTAAAGAGGTTATTCTGAGAAAGAAAATTCCTTCTCGGGTCCATTTCGTCGAACTCCATATCGATAAAGAGGTCATCAGGTATTTTACGGAAAAGGAATTTAGCCGAAAGTGGACAGAGCCCTCTTTAGCAAAAGATAAGAGGTCTCAAGAGGCAGTTCTCACCAATTACATTGAGTGCTGGTATAGACTTGGTTATGATTGCCTGCGGTTTATCTGTGATTTCCGGTTCTCAGCAGGTTTATCTTTTTCATCTAAAAAGAGGGTAGGGAAGGATACTGCTTTTCTTTCTAAAGGAGACAGGCTCTGGGTTGAGGAAGGAAAAGGGATAATAACTTGCTGGGAGGATTTTGAAAGGTATAGTTGGCCTTCCCTTCAAGAATTAGACCTATGGCCTTTTGAATTTACTTCTAAGAATCTACCTGAGGGGATGGGAATCTTTGCTTCTTTTTCTCCGGGAGTCCTTGAAGTCCTTTTCAACGAACTATTTGGACTTGAGACGCTTAGTTATCTTCTATACGACAGTCCCGATTTAGTTGAAGCGACTGCCGAAAGGGTAGGAGAATTAATCTATGGAGCATATAAGAAGATCATTGGTCTGGATAATTTAGTGGGCTTTTTTCAAGGAGATGATATGGGATTTAAGACAGCCACACTTGTTTCTCCAGATACATTGAGAAAGTATATGCTACCCTGGCATAAAAGATTTGCTAAACTTGCTCATGATAATGGACTCCTCTACATTCTTCATAGCTGTGGCTATATTGATTCAATAATGGAAGGCCTGATTGAGGATGTAAGGATAGACGCCAAACACTCCTTTGAAGATGCCATAATGCCGGCTGCCGAATTTAAGAGGAAGTATGGGGATAGAATTGCCGTATTAGGTGGAGTGGATGTAGGTAAGCTCTGCCGACTGAAAGAGAAGGAATTACGCCGATATGTAAGAGATATTTTAGATAAATGTATGCCTGGTGGAGGTTATGCTTTAGGTTCTGGAAATTCCATCACCAATTACATTCCCATAGAAAATTATCTCATTATGCTGGATGAAGGAGCCAAATGGATAGTATGAGAATAGCCTATAAACTGGCGGAGAGGGAGGGATTCCTTCTTCCCCGTCGCTCCCGCTCCTCCTCCGAAGCCTGCCGGCCTCGCTGACATTCGCTGCGCTCATTTTTCATCCCCCGGATGCGCTCGGCTCGGCTTCGAATCCCTTCGTGTAACTCAAGCAGGGTGCTTTTCTTTATTATAGTGAGACGAGTATGTTTTTAGCCTGGCGGAGAGGGAGGGATTCGAACCCTCGAAGCACCTTTATGGGCACTTAATCGCTTAGCAGGCGACCGCTTTCGACCACTCAGCCACCTCTCCATTTTAGCTGGTGCGCTTGGGGGGACTCGAACCCCCACTCTCCGGATCCGCAATCCGGCGCTCTATCCAATTGAACTACAAGCGCAAAGTC